>JAGMES010000086.1 GCA_023128035.1 Halanaerobiales bacterium
ATTGTTTTTAATCTTCAGTGGGGGGTAGAATTCCCCACTGAAGCCCCAATGTTCAGCTTTAGCTGGACGAGTTCACTTAGAATTTACCTGACTTAATAATATCATCTTCAGTGTGGTATTTGCCATCTGCGCCAGCAGAGTAAACCTGATAGCCTTCATGATCAACCTCATACTTATAAGGCATCAAAGTAAAAGGATCTTGTGGTATTTGGAATACAAAGCTATATTGGAGAGCCTCCTCAAGTGTTTCGGGATATTCATTGTATTCTATGTAATATTCTTCAATCATTTCACCTAACATGTCAATAATATACCTGGTTTCTTCAAGTTTCATTTGTTGATATTTTTTAACTATCATTTTCTCAGATTCGGTAGTAAAATTAGCTGGTCGGATTACTGTATCATCTGGCAACTTTTCAAAAGTACCTGAAATTTTTAAATTTAAAGCTACATCCAAAGTTTCTTCTAATCCAATAAGTTTACTGAATTCTTGAATAGCTATATTATTTTTATCAATCTTAAAATCAATTCCTAAACTTAAAACTTCCATAGTTTTTTCATTGGCTACCCATGTTACTTCTATTTTAATATCTTCAGCGTATGCTTTCATATTTGTTTCAATTTCTTCAAGTATACCAGATTCTTTGAACTCTTTAATACTTTCATAACTTTCGTGATCTTCTTCTAACAAATCTGATTCCAAAAATAAGTTGAACATTTCTAGATATAAAGGAGCTAAATACATTTCTCCTTTTATTGTTCTAATACTTTCTTCAGAAACATCACTGACGATATTTAAGTTATCCATATAAATTTTGACAAGAGATTCAATGTATGCAATTTCAGATTCTGATAGGGTTTTCTTCATATCTTCCCAAGTTTTTATTTGAGATAAATCTTCTAAATCAATCTCAAGAGTATTAAATTGTTCTTGAAAGATAGAGCTAGGTACAAGAATACTCCATTTTTCACTATCTAGGTCCATTGAATAAAAGACGCCACCACCTGTGTTCGGATCGACAAAGAAATTTGTCTTAAAACTTTGACCTATCATACCTGCATTAAAAGAAGCGTTTAATTCTCCAAAAAACTCCAAAGCTTCCTGGCTATACTTGAGATCAAGAGTTAAATTACCTTTAATATTTTTTTGCATTAGCATGAAAAAAGGTAGTTGACCAAAAGTATCTAGTTCAGATTGTAAAATACCAGTAATTAAATCACGAGCTTCTTGAGATAATTCGAGTTCTAAATCATAGCTTAGTGTCTGACCTATTTTATCTGTTTCGAGTGTGGACGTAGTTATGTAAGAGGCTTGTATAAACTCTTTTGGTGAAAGTTTTTTTCCTTCATTACACCCAGTTAAAATAAGAACACTGATCAATATAAATACCAAGATAAATCTTTTCAAAATAATTTCCCCCTTTAATAAAATTTCTCTATAGAAAATTCTACAAAAAATAATTTAATCCTCTTCATTGATATAAATTTTTTTTGATACTTTTGTCATAATTCCAAAATAAAAAAAGGAAATCCACAAAATTCGCTGAAATTAAACAAGAAGTAGTTGCTAATTATTCAATGAGATAACGTTTTGAGCGAAATCATGCTTACATTAGGTATGAAGAGATATTTTTAGTGAGTATAGAAAAAATTTATATTGAAAGATTTTTAAAAATTGTCGCCTTCATTGCAGGAAATTACATTTCTAAAAAGAAATACTATATTAGGAGGTTAATATCCAACGAAGAAATAGACAGGGGTGTGTTAGTAATGAATGAAAATCAACTCAAATACATTAAAAAGGCAAATTTTGCGATTTTGATATTTATTTGTCTTGTAATACTTATAGGGTTGGTTGCTAATTTGTTAGGTGGTATGCAGGTTAGTGGTTTTAAAGGTAGTTTTATGGTTGCATTATTTTTAGCGATTCCTTATACAATTATGTATTTAATAAAATGTCCGCCTCATACAATTAAAAAAATGGCAATCGTTTCAATTACAATATATAGCTATTATAATTTGCATTGGGTTGATGGAGTAGCAAATTTTAGAGCATTATTTGTTTTTTTTCAAGCACTGATTTTAGTAGCACTTTATTTAGATAAAAATACTGTTCTAAGATATGCATTGACACTCTGTGTGATTAATATTATAGCTTTTAATATAAATCAGGAGTATTTTTTTGATGGAATTGATTCGGTTTCTTTTTTTCAATATAATGTTGCTTTAATTGGTTGTACAATTTTGCTTTATTTTATTACCAAATGGGGTAATGAAATGTTATTGAAAAGTGAGGAACGTTGGCAATTTGCATTAGAAGGAAATGGAGATGGAGTTTGGGACTGGAATATACAGACAAAAGAGGTCTTCTTTTCAGAACAATGGAAACGAATTTTAGGTTATGAAAGCCATGAGGTAGGGAATGATTTACAGGAATGGGAGAATAGATTGCATCCAGAAGATGCAGAACGAGTATATGAAGAGATGGATAAACATTTTCGAGGGAAAACACCTTATTATTCTACGGAGCATAGATTTAAGATTAAAGATGGAACATATAAATGGATTTTAGATCGTGGAAAAGTGATTACCAGATCAAAGGATGGCAAACCTTTAAGAATGGTTTGCTCATATACAGATGTAACTAAACGTAAACAGTTTGAAGAAGAATTACGGGAAGAGAGAGATAGAGCACAACAGTATCTTGACGTTGCAGGAGTAATGTTTGCAGTCTTTGATGATGAACAAAAGATTACTTTAATGAACAAAAAAGGTTGTAAAATCATGGGATATAGTGAAAATGAACTCCTTGGCAAAGACTGGCATGAAAGTTTTATACCCGAGAGAATTCGAGATAAGTTGAAAGAAAAATATACAAAGATGATTACAGGAAAGATTATTCCAGAAGAGTCATATGAATATCCTGTAATAACAAAAAATGGTGAAGAAAGAATTATTAGTTGGCAAACTGTTGTTTTAAGTGACGAAAATGGAAATGTCAAAGGAACATTAAATTCTGGAAAAGATATCACTGAACAAAAACGGGCAAATGAGAAGGTTGAGGCATTACAACTTCAATTGATTCAAAAAGAGAAGATGGCTTCACTAGGACAATTAACAGCTGGCATTACCCATGAGATCAACTCGCCTCTTGGAGCCATAAAGAGTAATACGGAAATGAGTGATATCATTTTAGATATTTTTGAAGAATATCTAAATGAACCTATGGAAGAAGCAAAAAATTTAAAAATGAAAGAGTTAATAGCTAAAATGAAAAGAGCAAATCAAATTAATATAAAAGGATGCAAACGGATAGTAGATGTAATTGGCAAGTTACAAAATTTCACTAAACTAGATCAAGCAGATTGGCAAGTATATGATGTTCATGAAGGAATTGATAGTGCGTTAGATCTTATTGAAACTAAAATTAAACAACGTATAAAAATCCATAAAAATTATAAAAAAATTCCTATGATTAATTGTGTATCAAGCCAAATAAATCAGGTAATTATGAACATTATTTTAAATGCAATCCAGTCTGTCGAAGGAGAAGGAGATATTTTTATAGAGACAGATGTAGATGAAAAATTTGTATATTTAGTTATCAAGGATACAGGAAAAGGGATCCCAAAGGAACAACAATCCCGAATATTTGATCCTAATTTTACTGTTAAAGATGATGTTGTGGGCATGGGTTTAAGTCTTGCAATCTCATATAATATTATACAAACTCATCATGGTGAAATATTTTTCAAATCTGAAGAAGGACTGGGTTCTGAGTTTATTATTAAATTACCTAAACACTAACAAAAAAACGTCTAAGATTTCATATGAAATCTTAGATGTTTTTTGATAGTGTTTAGTACTGACTTAAAAGGGGAACTATTATTATTAGTTATTAAACTAGGCTTTGTATTTGAACTGCGAAAGTTGAGTTATTAATTATTTTGACTTTAATACACCCTTATGGGTGTTCTTTTTTAAAAAAATTTGTTATAATTAATTTCGTAGGGTCAGAATAAGATTTGAATATTATATATAGATAATAAACTATAGGCGAATCTATGTTGGGAGTGAATTTAAATGTTGGAATTGTTTAAGGCTCAGGTTCCATCTATCATATATGAAAGGGGAAAAAGGTATTATCGAGAAAACCGGGTTGTAGAATATAATCTATATAAATTAGATGATAATGCATATGAAATCAAATCTATTGTTAAGGGTAATGATCCATATTTAGTTAATATAGATTTAGAATTCTCAACAAATACTTCCATGAAATTAAAGGGTTTTTGTAATTGTCCATTTAATAAAAATTGGATGTGTAAACATCAAGTTGCTGTTATGATTAAATTTTTCATAGAATCATTACCAAAACTGAATGAAGGATTGAGTTTCAGTAATCCCACTTTTGATAAGTTGCTAAAATTTTTTGATAATCCTCATCAACAACCTGTTTCATTGAAATATAAAGTTAAAGGCTTATTATCTAATAATATGGTCAATTTCTCAATTAACTTTTCTGAATTGGAAATTTTAGAAGATGAATTAAAAGAATTGACTAATTATATAGCAAATAAATGGGATTGGTCATATGTAAATTCAGAAATGCCATTCCCACTGACGGAAGAAAGTTTTCAAGTGGTTGAATATCTAAAAAATGCGGAAACGAGAAGTAGTCGGTCAATTGGAACTGTTCTGTTTCCCAAAAGCTCTGGGAATTTTGCATTCTTATACAATCTAATCAAGGAACAAGAGATAATCTGTCACGAAACCGGAAAGATAATTCAAGCAGGTTCGGTACTTAAACCAAGTATTTCTGTTCAAGGAACAGAAGATAAGATTAACATTCGGCTTATTGAAGAAAACTTTAATATTTACAGCAACCCAAAGGATCCGTTACCAAACTTTTGGTGGACAGTAATAGAAGATTATCTTCATCCTGTGAATTTAGCAGAAGTAAATTCTCTTCCTAATGAAATACATATTCCTGAAGATTATAAAGGGAAGTTCCTTTTTGAGATTTTACCAGAATTTAAAAAACGATATGGGGCTCAGCTGGGTGATGAATTACAAAAATATGAGTTATCCAAATTTTTTCCTAGAATATGTATGAATTTAGATTTTCAAGAAGAAAAAATTATATGTGAAGCTAGAATTTACATTAAAGATAAAGAGGTTATTGGAAGTAAGACTCTTGATATTTTGAATGACAATCTTTATCAGCGATCTGAATCCTCCTCATATATATGGCATGGTATAGATCGAGAAATAATAAAGCAATATATTGATTTTTTAGAAGAAAATAATTTTTTAGTATCTCGTGATTGTTTTATAATCAAAGATCAGGAAGATATTCAAAATTTTCTTACCAGCGGTTTTTTGCATATGCCTGAAGATTGGGAGGTAAGTACTACAGAAAGATTCGATCAATTAGAGGTCATTCTTATTGAGTTAGAACCGATTGTTGAGATTTCTACAGAAGGTAGTATTGACTGGTTTGATTTTCGAGTGACATATAATTTAGGTGGAAAGACATATACTCATCAGGAACTTCAAAAAAAATTAAAGAAAAACAATCAGGGTGAAAGTTATATACAGATTGGGAATCAATATTATGTTTTATATAACGATGAGAAGAGTAGACTGATCGAAGAAAACTTGCATTTGGCGAAAAAAGAACGAAAAAATTATCAGAGCCACTTTTATAATCTCCTATTTTATCAGAATATATTTAATAAAAATGGAATTCATGTTAAAGGTGATCGAATTTATAATGAGTTACGCGAAGATCTTACTAACCAGAATTTAATTCAAGATCAAGAACTTCCCGATGAAATCCAAAACGTACTACGCGATTATCAAAAAACGGGGTATAACTGGTTGCGCTTTCTTCATAAATATCGGTTTAGTGGTATTTTGGCTGATGATATGGGTCTTGGAAAAACGGTGCAGGTGCTTACTCTCATAAAAGGTATAAACTCTGATAAACCTTCATTGGTAATCTGTCCTAGGACTTTATTATATAATTGGGGGGAAGAGATAGAAAAATTTTTTCCTTCACTGAAATATATTATTTACTATGGAAATCCAGCAGAGCGCAAACGTTTACAAGAACAGATTGATGATTACGATATAATCATTACGACATATTCCATCATCGGTAGAGATATTGATTTTTTAACGAAAAAATCTTTTGTATATTGTATTTTAGATGAGGCTCAACATATAAAAAATTACCGTACAAAGCGGGCTGAGAGCGTGAAGAATATTCGGGCAGAGAATCGTTTGATTTTAACGGGTACACCGATTGAGAATTCTGTAGAAGAGTTATGGGCACTATTTGATTTTTTAATGCCGGGATATCTTGATACTCATTCATCTTTTAAGAAAAAATTTCTCACACCTATTAAAGATCATGCTGATGTTAATGTATTAAACGAGTTGAAACAGAGAGTAGCACCTTTTATTTTAAGAAGAAATAAGGCAGAGGTTTTAACAGAACTTCCAAAGAAGATGGTTCAGGTTTCGAAAGTTTCAATGACTCAACTACAGGAAGACACCTATAAAACAATTCTAAGTCAAGTTAGACATGATGTACTTTCAGCTGTACAAGAAAAAGGTTTTCTGCGTTCTCAGATTACTGTATTATCTGCTTTAACGAAACTTCGTCAGATATGTAATCATCCAAAGCTGATTCTTCAGGATTTAGATGAAAAAATTTCTTCAGGTAAATTAGAAGCGCTTTTAGAGATTGTAAGGGAAGCAATAGCTTCTGGACATAAGATGTTGATATTTAGCCAATTTGTAAAAATGTTACGAATTATTGAAGACGAATTTAAAAATGCGGGGGTAACTTATGAATATTTGGATGGAAGTACAAAAAATCGGATGGAGAGAGTAAAAAAATTCAATGAAGATCCTGCTATCAATGCCTTTTTAATCAGTTTAAAGGCAGGAGGAACAGGGCTTAATCTTACTTCAGCTGATATTGTGATTCATGTTGATCCATGGTGGAATCCAATGGTGGAAAACCAGGCTACTGATCGTGCTTATCGGATTGGTCAAAAGAATAAAGTGATGGTCTATAAGTTAATTACTGCTGGAAGTGTTGAAGAAAAAATGCTTAGACTTCAAGAGAAAAAAAAGAATATCTTCGATGCAGTAATTGAACAAAATACTGGTGCATTAGAACGATTGACTTGGGAAGATGTGCAGGAATTATTTGAAATTTAACATTTTTTTAAAAATAAATATTATTTAGAGGACTGTTCCGATTATTGACGAATATAAATATGGTTAGAGAATATTAATTGGAGATCAGGAGGCTTTATGAAATGAAAATGAGATGGAATTTAGATGCATTATATTCATCCTTTGAATCAAAAGAGTTTGAGCAGGATTTTAAAAAATGCGATGAATATATTTCGGAATTGAATGATTGGGTGAATGAGAGCCTAAACAATAACAGTCAGGCTGTAGAAAAAATCGAAGAGTATATTAGAAGAACATCTGATTTGGGAAAAGTGTTTAATCGTTTAATAAGTTATGCCACACTTAACTTTAGTACAGATGCCAAAAACGAAAAAGCTTTAAATGTTTTAGAAAAAATACAATATAAGTATATTTCATTGACCAAGAGTTCTGTTTTATTCAAAAAATGGCTTGCAACTTTAAATAACTTAAATGAGATTATTTCTTTATCTAAGTTTTTAGAAGAATATAGGTTTTATTTAAACGAAGCACTTTTACAGAGCAAATATCTCTTAAGCGAAGATGTAGAAGTAATCATAGCTGAAATGAGTCATACGGGTTCAGAAGCATGGTCTAAACTGCAAAAATCAGTAATATCTACTTTATTAATAGATATTACTATTGATGGTGAAGAAAAGCAATTACCTTTATCAGTAGTACGGAATATGGCTAATCATAAAGATGCAACTGTTAGAAAAAAAGCTTATGAGGCGGAATTAGCAGCATATAAGAAAATTGACAATTCAATAGCCGCTGCTTTAAATGGGATTAAAGGTGAAGTGAATACTCTTGCAAAATTGAGAGGATATGATTCGCCATTAGATATGACTTTAAGAGATTCAAGAATGAATTTTGAAATTTTAGATGCTATGCTTGCAGCGATAAAGGAAAGTTTACCATCTTTCCATAAATATTTTAACAAAAAAGCAGAACTTTTAGGATATAAAAATGGACTTCCTTTTTATGATTTATTCGCACCATTAGGTTCAGTGGATATGACTTATACATATGAAGAAGCAAGAGATTTTATTGTTAAAAATATCAAAACCTTTAATGAAAATATGTCTAACTTCATGGATCAAGCCTTTGAAAATAATTGGATTGATGCAGAACCTAGAAATGGTAAAAGGGGAGGGGCTTTTTGTCTAACTATTCAACCGATTAAGGAAAGTAGAGTATTGACTAATTTTGGCAATAACTTTACAGATGTTACTACATTAGCTCATGAATTAGGGCATGCCTATCATGGATATTGTCTATCTAAGGAGAGGATTCTAAATACAAAATATACTATGCCTATCGGTGAGACTGCATCCATCTTTGCAGAGACAATTGTTATCAATGCAGCTTTAAAATCAGCAAAAGCTGAAGAGGTTTTGGGTATTTTGGAACAAGATATCTCTTCTGCAGGACAAACAATTGTAGATATTTACAGTAGATTCTTATTTGAATCTGAGTTATTTAAGCGGAGAGAGGATCATTCATTATCTGTTAATGAGTTAAAAGATATTATGATTGAGGCACAAAAGAAAGCTTATGGAGATGGACTTGATCACAACTATTTACATCCGTATATGTGGGCAAATAAACCTCACTACTATTATGCTGAACGAAATTTCTATAATTTTCCTTATGCTTTTGGGATCTTATTTGCAAAAGGTCTTTATGTAGAATATCTAAAACAAGGTAATCCTTTCATAGAAAAATTTGATCAATTATTAGCTGCTACTGGCAAAAACAATATTGGTGATGTAGCAATGATGATCGGAATTGATCTGACTTCAATCGAATTTTGGAGAAACTCTTTGAAACTGATCGCAGAAGACATTGAAAAATTTGTTAAACTCTGTGACGAAGTGAACTCGTTCAGCTAAAGTAGGAGTAAAAGAAAAATAATGATATAAGTAATAAGCTAGGTTGAGGCAAAATGAATGGGTGGCAAAAATAAGTTGCATTAGAGATATTTCTCAGCAACGTTTTTTGCCACCCATTCATTTTGTCTCAAGAGTATGCAATTAATAGATAAATGCCTTTCAGGACGGTAGAAGCCATCCCAGCATAAAGTAAGATAGATGACAATACAGGTCCAATACAGGGCGTCCAGGCTGCCCCGAAAGCCATCCCAAGAAGTATAGAGCCAATCCAAGTTGAAGATTGTTTCCTCTAACAGACTACGCACAGGATGAACACAGTATTCTATATTGCAAGAAATGTGTCATACTGCGAAAAAGCTATATAACTATACATTTACAGAGTATACTGTAAGGCAGTACTTCTTTGAAAAAGAAAAATTTCTTAACTATGAGAAAGTCTATCATATAGTAAAACATAATGAGAATTATAAGCTTTTGCTCTCATACTTTCTTCGCCAGTCATTTGTTCAAGGGTAAAGTTGTCTATGGGTGAGTCTGATGAATGGAGCATTAGGGGGAAATGTGTGGAGACGATTTTTTCTCCAATCTATACAACTAATCAATTAAGGGGGAGGAGATTGAAATAGTTATATCTTAAGGGTGGACAGTAAAAAAATATTAAATTAAAATTATAAAAATACTATAAAAATATTGAATAAGTTTAATATGAATGATATAATAATAAAAGTAATATATTTGATATTATTATAAAATTGAGAGGAGATAAGGCAAGAGGTAAAGAAAGTTAGTGTTGAGACTATTAACTTTAAACAAAAAATTAGGAGGGAATATTAATGAGAATGAGAATAGATGCTGGTTTCACCTCTGATATTCCAAAGAATCTAACAAGACAGAGTAACCATTCAAAAACGACTAGAGAGAAAAATAGTACAAGATCATCGAAAAGTTCTTCTTATGAAAAAAATCGTGATGCTTATCATACAGCCGCCAAAGCTCGTAATGATGTCAATGCTCAGATGGCTAGAAAAACAAATGATAAGTTTTCCAAAACTGTTAGCGGAAGTACGGAAATATACATGAATTTAAGAGATGGGCTAAAACCTAAAGAGTTGCAGAAAGCTTATGAGATCGCTAATGAATGTAGAGAAGCAGGTGTAAAATATGCAAAAGACCATAATTTAAGGGATTCAAAAGGGAATTTAATTACATGGGATAATGAAGCAGACGCATATAGACATTATACTTGGAATGCAAAGATGACCAGAGAATTAGGGAAAGATAAGGCAGAAATAATCGCAACTAACCACGAAAAAGCAGCAACTCGTTATAGAGGTGGATATGATAAGAAGACTAAAACTTATAACTATAGTGATACTTCTAAAATGGATTTACATAACAACAAAGTTGGAAGGGATATGGCTAGTGATCCTAGAAATAAAAATAAGTCGGCTGATGAATTGTTTGACGAAGCTTTAAAATCGAAAAAAGTTAGAACAAGTCCTTCTAGAAGAAATAGAACTAGTAGAGGAGCTGGTCGTAGAGGAAGAGGAGGAAGAGTTAATTTTCTTAGATAGTGTATGTAGTGGTGAAAATATGAAAAGGAGGTTTGTAATGAAAAATAATCAGTGTAATAATCGCTTTTTAAATATTATAATAATTTTCATAGTAAATCTACTTTATGAGGTTATTCAATTAATTGACTTTGCTTCTTTACCTTATGTTTATTATTGGATAGTAAAAGGTGTTGTAAATGTAGTTGTTTTATATTTAATTAGTAATTCATTTAAAAATAAAAAAAACTTACTTTTATATGCCATACTTTCAGTTATTTTTGCATTATTATCTACAATATCTTTTATGGCTTATTATGTATATCAATTACACCTTATTATGGATTAAAATATTACATATTAACAATGGGAAAACCACAGAGAAACAATGTTTTTGAATTTTCTTAAGTTAAGAAGTGTGGAGGCGGTGAAAGTAGGATTAATTTTACAGGATAAAGTAATAAGAATTGTGGAAGAAAAGAAGATTTAAATGAGATATAATTTGTTCAAGAATAAATACTTTAATATTATAGGAATTATTATAATAAACCTAGTTTATGATTATCTTTTGCATTTAGAATTATTTGACCTTACTACTGATTTCTATTGGATAGTTAAATGGTTCGTTAATGTATTGGTTTTAACTATAATTAACACAATGACTGAAAACAAAAAGAAACTAAATTTATATATTATATTGTCATTTGTAGTAGGAGTTTTTTCTGCGGCTTTTTCTTATGGAGGAGTTAATTTTAGAGTTATAGCTAATCTTATCTATGGACAGTAAAAATATTTATAATTCGTTACTACAGGACAAAAAATCTAAGTTCGCAGAAAAATTAAAACTATTTGTAAAAAATATAATTATAATATTGATTTACTTGTATGTAGATGGTATAATAAAAATGTGAAATCTTGCATTTTGACAAGAAGCTGACTCTGGAAGATTTCCTATAGGAGAGAGTGCGTTAAGTTAAGAAGAAAAGATAAAAAGGGGGAAACGGAAATGGCTGTGAATTTAGCTCCAGCTAGTTTTTATGAAGATGCTAAAAAAATGTTGGAAAAGAAGGATTTATTAGAATTCGTGTCGAATATTAGTGTTGCAGTAGAAGCATCCCGAAATAATAAAGAAATGCTTGCAAAGACAACATACTTAAAAGCCAAAGGTTTAATTACTTTTAATCAACATAGTAAAGCATTAAGTTGTATTGATGAAGCATTGGAGTATAACATTGGTGTAAAAGCTTTTGAGTTGAAAAAGTATAAGGGTGTTGCTAAAGGTTTTTTAGGTAAAGCAAATCAAGCTCTTAAAATATTAAAAGAACTTACTACTGAAACTGATGATATTAATCTTTTAGTAGGAGTATATATTAATATTGCATGGGTGCATTTATCTTTGAAAAATAATAACTCAGACGGACGTAATATTGAAGAAGCAAAACATTATTTGGATTTGGCTAATGAGCATTTTGATTCTTTGTCTAACAGACGAAAATGGAAAGTGCGTAATAATTACAGTGTTTATTATTACTATAAAGATGAGTTTGAAAAGGCTATTAAAATTCTTGAGGATTCCATTAAATATTGTGAGGAAGAAGAGTTACCAGACGTATATAATAACTTAGCTAAGTTATATATAAAGATATCTGAGGATGATAGCGTATCCGAAGTTGCTATAGAATACTTAAAGGAAGCAGAAGCACTTGGAACTATATATAATAAAACAATCTCATTAGGTTATACATTCTATTTTAAAGCAGAGATAGAATTAATTGAAGATCAAACAATATTCAATGCGTTAGATGCTCTGTATATTTCTTTTGAATACTTTAAAAAAGCTGAAGCGACTGTTCAGGCTTGCGATACTTTATTAAAGATTAACGAACTTATGGATGAATATAAACATAATAGTTTAAAATCTTTTCGGGAGAACTTGAAAAATAAACTAAAAAATACACCATACTATGAAAAGATATAAAAAAATAAAGGAAAGCGGGGGCGAACTTATGAAGAGGGTAGTTTGTATTTTGAGTTTGGTAGCGTTGTTATTCGTGGGAAGTATGGTTGTTTTTGCTGATCCTTATGCTGTACCAGATATTGACAGTGTAAGTTTGGTTAATCCACCTGTTGTAACTGTTGACGAACCAGCTAGTGAATAAAGAAACTACATAGAAAACATCTTAAACAAAAAGGACTTCTATATTTTCTATAGGAGTCCTTTTGTAAATTAAATAATGTTATCTTTGACATATTGTAAAACAGAATCTATATTGCTACTCTCTACCTCTAGATCACTAAGGAGGCTTTTTATTATATCTAATTTTACCTCTTGATAGTTGATTCCTTCCTCCAACTCTAGAATATTTATAAGGGTTTTATGCTCCTCTACTGTAGGAGATGAGTCTCCGTGTAAAATGTCCAGTAAGTGGAGTAGCGGAATTTTTGTCTTTTCTTCTAGCTTATCCGGGTTCCAATCTAACTCTCTAAGGCGATTATTTACTTCGTCTGTGAGTTTCTTTCTGCACATCTCTTCAGAAGGAATAAATAAAGTATAAAGAGGTAGTTTCATGAATCCAGCAAGTCTGATGACAAACTTTAGAGATGGGAAAGTTTCCATGTTTATGATTCTGTGGATATGACTCCTATTCACACCAAGAGCATTCCCGATTTGTTCATATGTAAGCTTATTTTCCTTCTTAAAAGCTGTAATCTTTTGAGCTAATACTTGAAATTCAAAATAGGTTTTAGTCACGGTTAGAACCTCCCTAAATATTTTACTAACAACATTATACAACAAAGTCGAGAAATAAGCAACATATTCATTGACTATATAACAACATTCGTGTATAATGTAGTTATCCCCGATAAAGAGTGACCAGCTCTAATCCTATCCCCATCTTTCACCTCTGAAAGAAGAAGGAGTACCAAAAGGTCACTCTTTTGGTTTAATTAATGTTTACAAAGTCATAAATATTTAAGTTTTCTTTTACACAGAGTTTCATCATAGTTATAAGAAACTTTTTTCCTGCATCTCTTCCGTTATGCATAATTCGGTATATGTAACTGTTATCAATACCTAATTTATCCGCTAACATTTGTTCATCCCAGCCTTTAGTTTCCATTAATTCTTTTAATTTGTTTGCTTTTATCGCTCTTGGATTTTCTTTTGTACTTTCCATATGTAAACCTCCTTTTGTTAATTACACAACAATCATAACATAAAGTTGTTAGAAAAGCAACAATAAATTCTCTATAAATGTAAAAAAACTCCTTGAGTTGGTTCTCAAGGAGTTTTTAATCTATAATTCACAAATTCCACCAGCACAAGCATATTCACGACTTCCTTGTGTCTGATCTAAGATAATAAGCTGAAGTCGATTTTTGGTAACTTTTTAACTAATTCCTCATATTTTTCTTCAGTAATCTCCTCATAAGGAGCCAATTCATAAACTCCTTCATCATGAGGTAAGAAGGCAATACCAGTTACTAAGTCAAAATTCTTGTACACCCAAGCGCCCACCTCTAGCCATTCATCAGGTTTTACATAAATAGTGATTGAAGGGTTGTGATCTGTCCAGAAAGTCTTAAGCATTTTCCAGTACTCTAACTGCTTACTCGCTGTCCTTTCGTCCTTAAGACACTTCCTTGAGGAGATTTTACAGGAAACTCAAAGACAACATTGGATTGCTAGGCATTATGATAAGGATTATATGCACAGGAGTATGTTAAATCAAGAAGTAATAGGAGAGTTTAGGCATATTTTAAAATGGATTATGGAGCGTAATGGTAAATATTTTTCTAAAGTAGACGAAACAGATACGACAAAGATTTGTTCAATCTGTGGTCATAAAGAGAAAAAAGATCCCAGTATTAGGGAATTTGTTTGTTCAGAATGCTCCAACAAACTAGCACGAGATATAAATAGTACTGTAAATATAGCACAAAAATAAATAAAAATCCACACTAATTTAGTAGGAATTAATAAATAGTATAAAATAATCTTTATGTGAGGCAGAATAGGGAAGGAAGACTAGAAAAAATCTAACTATAAAAGAGGATTTTGATTAATTATGTTGAATTTATCGGGGTGAGTATCTAAAAAGGATGAAGCCAACGTAGAATCGAAATAATATAATCTTGATACGAATTACACTAAAAGGAGTCGTTATAAAATGATATCTGTAGGTATGGTAACATTGGGATGCCCAAAAAATCAGGTAGATTCTGAGATCATGTTAGGTCTTTTGGATCAAGCAAATTTTCAACTTGTAGAAGATTTAGAAGATGCAGACGTATTAGTAGTTAATACCTGTGGTTTTATTGAAAGTGCGAAACAGGAATCAGTTAATACAATTTTAGAATTAAATGAATTAAAGGATCAGGGTTGTCTGAAATATTTAGTCGTTACAGGGTGTTTGGCACAGAGATATCATAATCAGTTAAAAGAAGAGATGCCAGAGATTGATGCTATTTTAGGAACTGGTAATTTTGATAAGATTGTAGATGTTATTAAAGATGGCATGGATGGTAAGATTCAGGGTGGAGTTTCACGTCCTGAGTTTGAATACCGTAAAGAACTTCCACGGATAATTACTACACCTGGGTATACAGCATATGTAAAGATTGCAGAGGGATGTAATAACCACTGTAGTTATTGCATAATTCCTCAATTACGAGGGTCTTTAAAAAGCCGATCAGAGGAAGATATTATTGAGGAAGTAAGAAAACTTGTTGTTAATGGAGTCAAAGAGATTATTTTGGTTGCTCAAGATTCAACGGTTTATGGTATTGACCGCTATGGTAAGCCAATGCTGGCCTCTTTGCTCAAAAAAATGGTTAAAATTGATGGAATTCACTGGATTCGAATAATGTATTCTTATCTTGACCACATGACTGATGAGTTAATTGATGTCGTTGCTAAGGAAGATAAAATATGCAAATACCTAGATTTGCCAATTCAACATGCATCAGATCGGATATTGAAGTTAATGAATCGCCCGGGAACGAAAGCAGATGTGAAGGCAATGATAAGTAAGATTAGAGATAAAATTCCTAAGGTGGCTATTCGAACTTCCTTGATAGTAGGTTTTCCAGGTGAGACTGAAGAAGATTTCGGTGAATTAGTTGATTTTGTGAAAGAGATTCGTTTTGATAGACTTGGGGTATTTACTTATTCTAGAGAAGAAAATACTCCAGCAGACCGCTTAGAAGGACATCTTTCTGAAGAAGTGAAAGAGGAACGATGGGATGAATTAATGAGTATTCAAAGGGAAATAGCTTTGGAGAAAAATGAGAATCTTATTGATCAGTGTGTAGAAGTTCTAGTTGAGGAAGTGTATTCTGAGGAAGAAAAAGTTATTCTTGGACGAACCGAATGGGATGCACCGGAGATTGATAATCTTGTTTATGTTCACAATTGTCAAGCTCAGATTGGTGATTGGGTAAAAGCGATTATTGTTGATGCAATGGAATATGATTTACTGGGAGAGGAAAATGATGAACTTACCAAATAAATTATCTTTGTTACGGATAGTATTAGTTCCGGTTTTTTTGATTTTTCTTTTAGCTCAATTTGGATTACCTTTTGAACCTTATGCTAAGTATTTTGCGATTGCTATTTTTATTCTTGCTGCTCTAACTGATAGTTTAGATGGTTATATTGCTAGAAAGCACGGATTGATCACAAAATTAGGTAAACTAATGGATCCTTTAGCCGACAAAATGTTGATTTCTGGGGCTTTGATTGCTTTGGTAAGCATGGGTGAAATTAGTGCTTGGCCTGCTTTTATTATTATTGCTCGTGAATTTGCAGTAACAGGTTTTCGATCCATTGCTTCTGCTGAAGGGGTAGTTATTGCTGCAAGTATTTGGGGTAAGATGAAGACAGTCCTTCAGATTATTGCTATTGTTGCAGTTATGGTGGATTTCAGTATTTTCTCATTACCTTTTGGTTTCGATAATATTTTAATCTGGATTGCTACAATTGTTACGATTTTATCAGGTGTTGATTATATTGTTAAAGGTCGGCATATATTGAGGAGTGAAAAACAGTGAGAACCATTATTAAATGGTTAGGTTTAGGATTGGGAACAGGATTAAGTCCAAAAGCTCCAGGAACTGTTGGTTCTTTGTTGGCAGTGATGATTGCAGCATTTATTGGTATCGTGCATAATCCATATTTTCTTCTTTTAAGTATTTTGATTGGTATATTTATTTGTCAAATGTCTGAAGATATGTTAGGTAAAAAAGATGATGGGCGGATTGTTTTTGATGAATTTGTAGGCCAGTGGATCGCTGTTGCTGGATTTTCAGGGTATTACCTTGTTGTCGGTTTTATATTGTTTCGTGTTTTTGATATTTTAAAACCACCGCCAATTCGTCAACTTCAAAAGTTTCACGGTGGGGTTGGGATTATGTTTGATGATATTTTAGCCGGAGCTTTGGCTTGGGTTATCATGACTTTAGTAAAGAATTATTTAATATAAAGAAAAAGTGTTGACTTTTGTAGTCAACACTTTTTTTATATATAACGTAAGTTAGAATTATAAATGAATAATAGCGTAGAAATAGTGCGAAATAGTTAGAATTGTTATAATAATCTGTCATAGTTCTCGATAAGGGCAAATAGAACACTTGTTCTATTTTTGTGAATGATATATAATGTATTTAAGGAAATAATTCTGCTATTACGTGCCAAATGGCAATAATAAATATAGTAATTCTTTCTTTTCAAGTCGCAATTTACTTCTTATCTTTTGTTAAAAAAAATAGAGGAGGTTTTTTTAGTGAGTAAAAGTCCATTGAGTACAAATCAGCGACATATTGAGGAGATGAAGGAGTCGTTAGGCATTATTGAAGTAGAATTATTGTCATACAAGATGAATAATATCAAAATTGCTGAATTAATAGAAATAGGATATTGGATTAATGAATTGCTGCAAACTCGAATTTCTTTTAAAGAGAGAGAGGAACTATTTAAGTTGGTTAGTTATGTCAAATATCTACAGATAGTATATTTAGAAAGTTCTCTTGATTTGTGTGCCAATCAACTCTCAAAGAGGTTAAAAGGATTAATTGACAAAGAAGCATGGCAAATTTATTTAAAATTAGATGAGGTAAGAAGCATTGAACGAGAGTTTTTTCAAGGAAAAGATTATCATCGCGATTTTAATTTAGATTTAGTACATCTTGAACAGGAATTGATGGCTAGACTTTCTGTCATTGAGTGTAAAATCTAAAAAGGAAAGGAAGTAATTGAGTAGAAATATATTAAGAGGAATGATATTATATGATTAATAAACAAAATTAATCTTTTGAAATAAGACCCCCACTTCTATAAGTGG
>JAGMES010000087.1 GCA_023128035.1 Halanaerobiales bacterium
TTTGTGCGGATGATGCTTCATAATAATCTGCAGGTTCTACTGGTTCTATTGCTATATATGCTGTTTGCGCGCACGCGCGTATGGCATTTTGAATATATTCGCTTATTCCTTTTATAGTTGGGTTTTTAAACATTTCATTTAATGATACTTCCACATTAAGTTCCTTGTGCATTTTAGCTACCAATATTGTTGCCTTTAAAGAATGTCCTCCAAGTTCAAAGAAGTTATCATTGATGCCTACTTTATCAATTCCCAATACGTCTTTCCACATTTCTACTAACTTTTCGTCTGTTTCATTTCGTGGATCTTCGTATTCAGTTCCTACCAAGATGTTACCTTCAGGTTCTGGAAGTGCTTTTCGATCAATTTTACCATTTGCATTTATTGGTATTTCATCTAGTTGTACAAAATAAGATGGGATCATATATTCTGGCAAACTTTTTAGTAGGAATTCTCTCAACTCCTTCGGAGTGAAGTCCCCTACTGTTACTTCTTTTTCTGAAACAACATATGCACAAAGATATTTTGCTCTATTTTTATCTTCACGATCTACCACTAGTGCTTCTTTGATTGGATTATAATTTAACAACTGGCTTTCAATTTCTCCAAGTTCGATTCTAAATCCACGGATTTTTACTTGGTGGTCGATTCTTCCTAAAAATTCTATATTTCCATCTGGTAACCATCTTGCTAAATCGCCAGTCCGGTACATTTTTTCTTCTGGAGTGAATGGGTTCTTACCAAACAAGTTTGGGACAAACTTTTCTGCTGTCAAATCTGATCTATTAAAATATCCTCTTGTTAAGCATTCTCCAGCTATGCACAGTTCTCCAGCGACTCCAATTGGAAGCAGTTTATTATATTTATTTACAATATAAGCTTTGACATTATTTAATGGTTTTCCTATTGGTACTATGCGTTCATCTTTTAAATTAGCTGTAGAGTATCTTATTACATAGATTGTTGTTTCAGTAGGACCATAAATATTTTCAACAATTACATTCTTTAATATTGCGTTACATCTTCGAGCTAATTCTCTTGGGAATGCCTCTCCTGCAACAAACATATAGCCTAAACTAGTTATTTTTTCAATATCCTGTTCCGTGATTCCATCTAAAAATACATTTAGCATGGATGGGACAAAGTTGATATGTGTTACATCGTATTTATTGATCGCTTCTACTATAGTATTTAAGTCCTTTTCTCCCCCTGAAGGTAAGATGGCGATTCTTCCATTACCCATAAACCAACCAAATAATTCTGTCACTGATACATCAAAAGTAAATGTAGTTTTTAATAAATATGTTCCATCTTCCATGAGTGGATAGTCATTTTGCATATTTGTCAGTATGTTAACTACACTTTGATGTTCAACTACAACACCTTTTGGTTTTCCTGTCGAACCAGAGGTATATATTACATATGCTAAATCTTTTGCTGTATTTATACGCTCCAAGTTTTCTCCATTAGATGAATATACATTGTTATCTTCTAAATCTAGCACTTCTCCATTAAACATTACTTTGTCTATATACTTGCTTTGTGTTAGAACGATATTTGTTTTGCTATCATCAATTATATATTGGATTCGATCCTCTGGATAGTCTGGAGTTATTGGTAAATAGGCTCCGCCTACTTTAAGAATTCCGAATATACCTACTATCATTTCAAAGGAACGATCTGCTATAATACTTACTATGCTGTCTGATTTTACTCCTTTTTCTCTTAATGTTCTAGCTAATCTATTGGCTTTTTCATTTAGTTCTTTATAGGTTAGAGTCATTTCTTCTGCGCGAGTACTCGATACTACTGCAATATTGTCTGGTGTATTCTCTACTTTTTCTTCAAATAACTCATGTAATGTTTTGTTTCTTGGGTAATCTTCATAGGTGTTATTAAATTCATTTAAAATCTGTTCCTTTTCTTCTTTATTGAGCATCTTAATTTCACTTAATTTAGTATCTGTATCAACAGTTACTGCTTTAAGTATATTTCTAAAATGAGATATCATTCTTTCAACAGTTTCTCTTTTAAATAGCTTGATACTGTATTCAAAATTTAAATTTATTTCTTCGTCTGTATCACTCGCTGTAATTGTTAGATCAAATTTTGATGTTTTGTTTTCATAATTATATGGTTTAAAATTTAAATCTTGAACCGATAGTTCTCCACTATCCATATTTTGTAGTATAAACATTACATCAAATAATGGATTCCTACTCAAATCTCTTCTTAAATCTAGCTTATCTACTAACTCTTCAAATTGATAATCTTGATTCTCATATGCATCTAAAGCATTCTTTCTTACTTCCTTAAGAAATTTTTCATAAGTCATATCTGCATTTGGATTATTTCTCATAGCAATAGTGTTTACAAACATTCCGATAATTTTCTCTAAATCTGCATGTGGTCTGCCTGCTATTGGACTTCCAATTATTATATCTTCTTGACTACTATATTTAGACAATAAGATATTTACCCCTGATAAAAGTACCATATACATTGTACTTCCAGTTTCTTTTACTAACTTTTCAAGATTTTTCGTTAATTCCTTGTCTAAATTAAAACTGATACTATCACCTTCAAAACTTTGTATAGTGGATCTTGGATAATCAGTTGGCATATTTAATACTGGTACCTCATCATTAAATCTACCCATCCAATATTCCTCTTGCTTTTTCATAACATCTGATCTTAATAGATTATTTTGCCATTCTGCATAATCCTTGTATTGAATTCTTAAGCTATTTAATTCTTTACCTTCATAAATACTTGTAAACTCATTTACAAGTATTCCCATAGATGTACCATCTGAGATGACGTGGTGCATATCAAACATGAGTATGGATTCAGTTTCTGCTAATTCAATAACTCCTACTCTAAATAAAGGTGCTTTACTTAAGTCAAAAGGTTTTATAAATTCCTTTACAACTTCTTCGATAGTTTTATCAGTTTTATCTATATATTCTACTTTAAACTCTACATCTTTAATGACTCTTTGAACTATTTTCTCTTCTATTGTTTCAAATGATGTTCTTAAACTTTCATGTCTCTCTATTAACTTAATTAAAACTTGTTCTACTTTTTCTAAATTCAATCTTCCATTAACATTTAGAATACCTGGTATATTATATCCTGTACTTTGTAAGTTAAATTGTTGCAACATATACATTCTCTTTTGAGCTGAGGATGTTTGATAATACTCTGCATCTTCTATTTTTTGAATTGCTGAATAAACTGTTTTGTTAGTTTTTTTGATATATTCACTAATTTCTTTAACCGTAGGCCGTTTAAAGACTTCACTTAACGGCATTTCTACATCCATTCGCTTATATATTTTTGAAACCAGGATGGTAGCTTTTAATGAATGTCCGCCCAGTTCAAAGTAATTATCATTGATACCTACTTTATCTACACTAAGAACTTCTTTCCAAATCTCGACTAACATCTCTTCTGTTTCATTTCTTGGGGCTACATACTCTGTTCCAACTAATATTTTACCCTCTGGTATTGGTAGTTCCTTGCGATCAATCTTTCCGTTTACATTCAATGGCATTTTATCTAGTTGAATAAAATAGGCTGGAATCATATAATCTGGGAGATTATTAGATAGGTACTCTCTTAACTCTCCAACTGTGATATTTCTATGAGCGACAAAGTAGGCACATAAGTATTTATTGTTTTTCTCATCTTTTCTGTCGATTACTATTACTTCTGAAATATCCTTATGTTCAAATAAACTTTTTTCAATCTCTCCTAGCTCGATTCTAAAACCTCTAATTTTTACTTGATGGTCTATTCTTCCGATAAACTCAATATTACCATCTGGTAATAACTTCACCATGTCCCCAGTTTTATACATTCTCTCTCCTAAGATAATCCCAAAAGGATTATCAACAAATGGATTTTGGATAAACTTTTCTACAGTAAGTTCTGGATTATTTAAATAACCTCGAGCCAATCCATCTCCACCCAAACATAACTCTCCACAAACTCCAATTGGAGATAGATTATTATCTTTATCAACAACATAACCTGTTGTGTTATTGATAAATTTGCCAATTGGTATAGTTCCAGAACAATCCTGATCTACAAAGAAAACGGTTGAAAATGTAGTATTTTCTGTTGGCCCATATATATTAGCAATCTTTAAATTTTGACACTCTCTTCTAACCTGATTGAAATGTTTTGATGATGCTGCTTCTCCACCTGTTAATAAAAACTTAAGTGACTTAAACATATCAGGTTTTTCTTCTGACATTACGTTAAATAAGGCTGTTGTGAGAAATAAATTACTAATTTGATTGTCAGCTAAATACTTAGCCATTTTGTCAGTTCTTAAAATGAGATCTTTTGAACCTAAATGAAGTTCTAAGCCATTTAATAATGATCCCCAAATCTCAAAAGTAGAGGCATCAAAAGTCAGCATTCCAGTTTGTAATATTTTATCTCTTGGTTCGAATTCAATATAATTTGTATTTTTAGTCAACCGGACTACATTTCTATGTTCTACCATTACTCCTTTAGGCTTACCAGTGGAACCTGAGGTATAGATTACATAAGCTAAATTTTCTGGAGTATTAATATTTGGTAGGCTATTCAGATTCTGTTTTGATAAGTATAATTTTTCATCTAAAATATCTATTAATCTACCATTAAAATTAAAATCAATATCTATAATTATATCTCCTTGTGTTAATAATACATTTACTGAACAATCTTCTAACATATATTTGATTCTATCCGTTGGATATTCTGGATCAATAGAAAGATATGCTCCACCTGATTTTAGAATAGCCATAACCCCTATAATCAACCCTAGTGAACGTTCAGCCATAATACCTACTAAGTGATTCTCTTTTATTCTTAGTTCTCTCAAAAGAACTGCCAAACAGTTGGCTCTATCATTTAGTTCTCTATAAGTTAATTTGTTATCACCAAATACGACAGCTATTTGATCTGGATTATTTTCTACTTGTTCTTCAAATAACTCATGGATTGTTTTATCTCTTGGGTAATCTACAATAGTATCATTAAAGATATTAAGAATCTTATCTTTTTCTTCTGCTGTAATCATCTCAATGTCAGATAGTTTTATCTGTGGATTTGCTGCTACTTTAGTTAGGATGTTTTTTAAATGTAAGAACATTCGCTTAACAGTTTCCTGCTTAAACAACTTTGTGCAGTATTCAAGAGTTATATCGATCTTCTTACCTACTTCACTTGCAAAAATCGTTAAATCAAATTTTGCTATTTTGTTATCATGATCATATGGTGTTAATTCAAAGTTCTTAAATTTTAGTTGGTTATTATTAAAGTTTTGCATCGTAAACATTACATCAAATAGTGGATTTCTACTCAAATCCCTTCTTAGAGCTAAATGTTCTACCAACTCTTCAAATTGATAATCCTGATTTTCGTATGCTTGTAATGCATTATTTCTTACATCCATTAGGAATTCTGTATAAGTCATATTTCTGTCTGGATTGTTTCTCATAGCAAGGGTGTTTACAAACATTCCGATAATTTTCTCTAAGTCTGGATGTGGCCTACCAGCTATTGGACTTCCTACTATAATATCTTCCTGTCCACTATATTTAGACAATAAGATATTTACCCCTGATAAAAGTACCATATACATTGTACTACCAGTTTCTTTTGCTAATTTTTCTAGATTTTTTGTTAATTCCTTATCTAATTTGAAGTTAATACTATCTCCTTCAAGACTTTGGATAGCTGGTCTTGGATAATCTGTCAACAGATTTACTACTGGGATTTCGTCACTAAATCTTTCGTTCCAATACTCTTCCTGCTTTTTCATTAAATCTGACTTCAATAAGTTATTTTGCCATTCTGCGTAATCCTTATACTGAATTTTGAGTTCATCTAATTTATTTCCTTCATAAAGGTTTGCAAATTCATCTACAAATATTTCCATAGATATACCGTCTGATATTATGTGATGCATATCAAACATAAGTATATATTTATCTTCTTCTAATTGAATAATTTCTACTCTAAATAAAGATGTTTTACTCAAATCAAATGGTCTTATAAATTCTTTTATTAATTCTTCAATATTTTTATCTGTTTTTTCTAAGTACTCTACAAAATCAACATAATTAAACTCTACCTCTACGTCCGCTAAAGAGTTTACTCTTTGGACTATCTTCTCGTCGATTGTATCAAAAGATGTTCTTAATGTTTCATGTCTTTTTATAAGTTCATCAAAAGCTTTTTCTACTAATTCTAAATTTAGTTTTCCTTCTATTTCCAGCACACTAGGCATATTATAACTTGTACTGCTTAAATCGAACTGTTGGAGCATATACATTCTCTTTTGTGCAGAAGATGCTTCATAATAGTCTGCAGGCACTACTTTTTCTATTTTCTGATAAGCTGTTTGCGCGCACGCGCGTATGGCATTATGAATATATTCGCTAATCCCTTTTATAGTTGGTCTTTTAAATATTTCACCTAACGATACTTCTACATCCAATTCTTTATGCATCTTAGCTGCCAATATTGTTGCCTTTAAAGAATGGCCTCCAAGCTCGAAGAAGTTATCATTGATGCCTGCATTTTCTATTCCCAAAATTTCTTTCCATATTTCTACTAACTTTTCTTCTGTTTCATTTCGCGGAACTTCGTATTCAGTTCCTACCACAATAGAACCAACAGGCGCAGGAAGTACTTTTCGATTAATCTTGCCATTTGCATTTAATGGCATTTCATCTAACTGTACAAAATATGATGGGATCATGTATTCTGGTAAACTTGTTAGTAGAAATTCTCTTAATTGCCCGACTGTTACTTCTTTTTCTGATACTACATAGGCACACAAATATTTAGCACCATTTTTATCTTCACGATCTACCACTAGTGCTTCTTTGATTAAATTATAGCTCAATAACTGATTTTCAATTTCTCCAAGTTCGATTCTAAATCCACGGATCTTCACTTGATGGTCGATTCTTCCTAAGAATTCTATATTTCCGTCTGGTAACCATCTTACCAAATCTCCAGTCCTGTACATTTTTTCTTCAGGAATAAATGGATCATCAACAAATTTTTCTGCTGTCAAATCTGATCTATTAAGATAACCTCTTGTTAAGCACTCTCCTGATATGCACAGTTCTCCAAAAACTCCGATCGGGAGCAGCTTATTAAATTTATTTACAATATAAGCTTTTACGTTATTTAATGGTTTTCCTATTGGTACTATCCGTTCATCTTTTAAATTAGCTATAGAGTATCTTGTTACATAGATTGTTGTTTCTGTTGGACCATATATATTTTCAACAGTTACACCCTTTAATTTTACATTGCATCTTCGAGCTAATTCTCTTTGGAATGCCTCTCCTGCAACAAACATATAGCGTAAACTAATTATTTTTTCAATATCCTCTTCGGTGACTCCATCTATAAATACATTTAGCATGGATGGAACAAAGTTAATATGTGTTACATTGTATTTATTGATCGCTTCTATTATAGTATTTAAGTCCTTTTCCCCACCTGGAGGTAAAATTGCGATTCTTCCATTACCCATAAACCAACCAAATAATTCTGTCACAGACACATCGAAAGTAAATGCAGTTTTTAATAAATATGTTCCATCTTCCATGAGTGGATAATCATTTTGCATATTTGTAAGTATATTAACGACACTTTGATGTTCAACTAAAACACCTTTTGGTTTTCCTGTTGAACCAGAGGTGTATATAACATATGCTAAATCTTTTGCTGTATTTATGTGTTTTAAGTTTTCTCCATTAGATGAATATAATTTGTTATCTTCTAAGTTTATTACCTCTCCATTAAACATTAATTTTTCAATATGCTCACTTTGTGTCAATACGATATCTGTTTGACTATCATCAAGGATATATTGTATTCTATCCTCGGGATAATCTGGAGTTATTGGTAAATAGGCTCCACCTGCTTTAAGAATTCCAAATATACCTACAATCATTTCAAAGGAACGATCTACTAAAATACTTACTATGCTGTCTGATTTTACTCCTTTTTCTCTTAAGATTCTGGCTAATCTATTGGCTTTTCCATTTAGTTCTCTATAGGTTAGCGACATTTCTCCTGCGCTAGTACGCGATACTACTGCGATATTGTCTGGTGTATTCTCTACTTTTTCTTCAAATAACTCATATAGTGTTATGTCTCTTGGGTAATCTGCACAAGTGTTGTTAAATTCATATAGAACCTGGTCTTTCTCTTCTTTGTTAAGCATCTCAATTTCACTTAATTTAATATCTGCGTCAACTACTACTGCTTTGAGTATATTTCTGAAATGTAATACCATTCTTTCAATGGTTTCTCTTTTATATAGCTTAGTACTGTACTCTAAATTAAAAATTATTTCATCACCTGTACTTAAAGTGACTTCACTTGCTGAGAGTGTTAAATCAAATTTTGATATTTTATGATCGAAATATAAAGGCTTTAATTTTAAATTTTCAATTATCAATTCGTTATTATTAAAATTTTGCGATTGCATATTTTGCATCGTAAACATAACATCAAAAAGTGGATTTCTACTCATATCCCTACTTAAATCTAACTGTTCAACTAACTCTTCAAATTGATAATCTTGATGGTTATATGCTTCTAATGCATTATCTTTTACTTGCTTTAAAAAATCTTTATAAGTCATATTTCCATTTGGATTATTTCTCATAGCAAGCGTATTTACAAACATTCCAATAATTTTCTCTAAATCTGGATGTGACCTGCCTGCTATTGGACTTCCCACTATAATATCTTCTTGTCCACTATATTTAGACAATAAGATATTAACGCCAGATAAAAGTACCATATATACTGTACTACCTGTCTCTTTTGCTATTCTATCTAGATTCTTTGTTAATTCGTTATCTACCTTAAAACTGATACTATCTCCTTCAAAATTTTGTTTGGTTGATCTTGGATAATCAGTTGGCATATTTAATATTGGGACTTGCCCATCATTCTGAATGGGATCACTAAATCTATTGACCCAATATTTTTCTTGTTTTTCCATAACATCTGATCTCAATAATTTATTCTGCCATTTTGCATAATCCTTATATTGAATTTTTAAGTTATCTACTTCTTTACCTTCATAAAGAGTTGCAAACTCATTTATAATAATTTGCATAGATATCCCATCTGATATGATGTGGTGCATATCAAACATGAGAATATATTTATCTTCTTGTAGTCTTATAACTCCTACTCTAAATAAAGGCGCTTTAGTCAAATCAAATGGTCTGATAAATTTATTTACTGGTTCTTTGATAATTATATCTGCTTTTTCTATATATTCTAAATCTACGGATGTACATGAATTTACTCTCTGAACTATCTTCTCGTCGATTGTTTCAAAAGATGTTCTTAAAGTTTCATGTCTCTTAAGGAGTTCATCAAAGGCTTGTTCTACTCTTTCAACATTTAGCATTCCTTCTACTTCAAACACTCCCGGCATATTATAACTTGTACTGCTTAAATCGAACTGTTGGAGCATATACATTCTCTTTTGTGCTGAGGACGCTTCATAAAAATCTGCTAAATCTACTTTTTCGATTGCCAGATATTCTTTTTTTGTTGCTTTTTGAATATATTCGCTGATTCCTTTTATTGTAGCTCTTTTAAATATTTCGTTTAGTGGCACTTCTATATTTAAACTCTTATATATTTTACCTGTCAACATGATAGCTTTTAAAGAATGCCCACCTAGTTCAAAGAAGTTATCATTGATACCTATTTTATTTATCTCCAATACTTCTTTCCAAATTTCTACTAATTTTTGTTCTGTTTGATTGCGTGGAGCTTCATATTCAGTTCCTACTATTATGTTAGAATCTGGTTTAGGAAGTGCCTTTCGATCAACCTTACCATTTTTGTTTATTGGGATATTTTCTAGTTGCACAAAATAAGATGGAATCATATATCCTGGTAAACTTTTTAGTAGGAATTCTCGTAATTCTTTTACTGTGACCACTTTATCTGATACTACATAAGCACATAAGTAATTATTTGAATTCTGATCTTTTCTATCAATTACAACTGTTTTGCTTATAGCATTATATTTTAAAAGTTGAGTTTCAATTTCTCCTAATTCAATCCTAAAACCACGTATCTTAACCTGATTGTCCTTTCTTCCAACAAACTCTATATTACCATCAGGTAACCACCTTGCTAAATCTCCGGTTCGATACATTCTTTCATTGACAGATGAATTTGTAAATGGATTTTTACTAAATTTCTCTTCAGTAAGAGAAGGGTTGTTTAAATATCCCTTGCCTACTCCTTCTCCTGATAAATATATTTCTCCGACAACACCTACTGCTACCGGGTGACTGTATTTGTCTAAAATATAGACTTTCTCATTAGGCATCGTTTTACCTATTGGAATCATATCTAATGATTTGATTATGTCAGGTTCGATTAAGTATGCGATTGAATCGACACAACATTCAGTTGGCCCATAGATATTTGTTATGTAAGGGGTAGTTTTATTGCTGACATTTTGAAATTTTTCATAAAATTCTTTAACCACTATTGCAGGCAGTGATTCACCACCAATGATAAAATGCTTTACACCTAAGTTATAATCATCTTTTCGAATAGCATTTACTAAAAGACTGATATGTGTTGGTGTGCCATCCGAAACATCTATCTTATTCATATTATAAAATTCCAGTATTTTATTCCCATCAAACCTTACATTTTCTACTACAATGTTTAATGTATGCTTTTTTAATAGAGATCCAAAAATTTGCTGAACAGATGCATCAAAATAATATGGTGCAAGTAAGGCAATATTTAAAGAAGAATGATATCTTGCATAAATAATTTTTGATAAACCTTCTACCAGACTGATTACACTTTTGTGTTCAATCATAACTCCTTTGGGCTTTCCGGTTGAACCCGAAGTATAAATCGCATAAGCAAGGTTTGAAGGTGTATTGATTGTAGTAAGGTTTGTGTTTGGTTCTGAATATATTTCTTTATCCTGAATATCAATTGTTTGAGTAAAGGCTGCCAAATCATTAGTTATAAATTTTTTCTGTGTAATTAAGATATCTGTCTGACTGTCTTTTAGCATATATAAAATCCGACTCTCTGGATAGTCAGAACTTATTGGCATATATGCTCCTCCAGATTTCAATATCCCCATAATACCAACTATCATCTCAAGCGAACGTTCAACTAATAATCCAACTATGCTATCAGCTTTTACTCCTTTTTCTCGTAAAATTTTCGCTAGTCTGTTAGCTTTTTCGTTTAATTCACGATAGGTTAATTGTTCATTCTCATATTTAACTGCTATATGGTCTGGAACATCTTCTACAACTTCTTCAAATAATTGATGAATTGTTTTATTTTTCGGATATCCAATATAAGTATCATTAAATTCATCAAGAATCATCACTTTTTCATGTTCTGAAAGGGTGTTAATTTCACTTAACTTTATATTTGTATTTAAATGAACTTCATTAAGTATGTTGTTAAGATGAGAGATCATTCTTACTACTGTCTCTTTTTTAAATAAATCAGTACAATATTCAATATCTAATCTTATTTCTTCACCTATTTCATTAGCAGAAATTGATAAATCAAATTTTGATACTTTATTATTATATTCAACTGTTCTTAGTTCTAAGTTATCAAATATAAAATCTCTATCATTAAAATTATTCATTGCAAACATTACATCAAATAATGGATTTCTACTCATATCCCGGACTAAATCTCTATTTAAATCTAATTTATCTACTAACTCTTCAAATTGATAATCTTGATTTTCGTAAGCTTTTAAAGCATTTTCATTTATTTCATTTAAAAACTGACTAAAAGTCTTATTCCCTATTGGATAATTTCTCATGGCTAATGTGTTTACAAACATTCCGATGATATTTTCTAAATCAGAATGTGATCTACCAGCAATAGGAGTCCCGATAACTATATCTTCCTGACTACTATATTTGGATAATAAAATATTTACTCCTGATAAAAGTACCATATACATTGTAGAACCAGTTTCATTTGTCAGTTTGTGTAGAGCTTTTGTTAATTGCTTATCCAAAATAAAGCTCATACTATCTCCTTTGAGACTTTTAATAGCTGGTCTTTGATAGTCAGTTGGCAGATTTAATACGGGTATTTGATCATTAAATCTATTCATCCAATATTCTTCTAGCTTTTTATTTTTATTGCTTTTTAACAATTTGGTCTGCCATGCTGCATAATCTTTATATTGAATTCTAAGCTCATCTATTTTATTTCCTTGATAAAGATCTGCAAATTCACTAATAAGGATTCCCATTGACACACCATCTGATATGATGTGGTGCATGTCAAACATGATAATATAGTTTTCATCTTCAGAATCTACTATATTTACTCTAAATAAAGGAGCTGTGCTTAGATCAAATGGCTTGATAAAATTTACCATAGAAATATGTTTCATCTCTACTTTTATGCTTACATTGTCATTTGTTTTTTGAACTATTTTGCCTGCAATTGTTTCAAAAGATGTTCTTAATGTTTCATGTCTTCTAATAAGTTCATTAAAAGCTTTCTCTACTTTTTCTAAACTTAATTTACCTTTTACTTCAAACATACCTGGCATATTATAACTTGTACTACTTAAATCGAACTGTTGGAGCATATACATTCTCTTTTGTGCTGAGGATGCTTCATAATAGTCTGCAAGCTCTACTTTTTCTATTTTCTGATGGGCTGTTTTTGTAGCATTCTGAATATATTCGCTTATTCCTTTTATTGTTGATCTTTTAAATATCTCACCTAATGATACTTCAACATCCAGTTCTTTATGCATTTTAGATACCAATATTGTTGCCTTTAAAGAATGTCCTCCAAGCTCGAAGAAGTTATCATTGATGCCTACCTTTTCTATTCCCAAAATTTCTTTCCACATTTCTACTAACTTTTCTTCTGTTTCGTTTCGTGGAGCTTCGTATTCAGTTCCTACCACAATAGAGCCTTCAGGTGCTGTAAGAGCTTTTCGATCAATCTTGCCATTTGCATTTAATGGCATTTGATCTAACTGTACAAAATATGATGGGATCATGTATTCTGGTAAACTTTTTAGTAGGAATTCTCTCAAATCCTTCGGAGTTAATTCCCTTACATTTATTTCCTTTTCTGAAACTACATAGGCACACAAATATTTAGCACCATTTTTATCTTCTTGATCTACCACTAGTGCTTCTTTGATTAAATTATAGTTCAACAACTGACTTTCAATTTCTCCAAGTTCAATTCTAAATCCACGTATCTTCACTTGATGGTCGATTCTTCCTAAGAATTCTATATTTCCATCTGGTAACCATCTTACTAAATCGCCAGTCCGGTACATTTTTTCTTCAGAATTGAATGGACTGTCAACAAACTTTTCTGCTGTCAAATCTGATCTATTAAAATATCCTCTTGTTAAACACTCTCCTACTATGCACAATTCTCCAGAAACTCCAATTGGGAGCAATTTATTATATTTGTTTAACACATAAGCTTTTATATTATTTAATGACTTTCCTATTGGTACTATGTGTTCATCTTTTAAATTGGCTGTAGAGTATCTTGTTACATAAATTGTTGTTTCAGTGGGGCCATATATATTTTCAACAGTTACATCCTTTAATTTTGCGTTGCATCTTCGAGCTAATTCTTGTGGGAATGCCTCTCCTGCAACAAACATATAACGCAAACTATTTAATTTTTCAAATTCCTCTTCCTCTATTCCATCTAAAAATACATTTAGCATAGATGGAACAAAGTTAATATGTGTCACATTGTATTTATTGATCGATTCTAGAATAGTATTTATATCCTTTTCCCCACCTAGAGGTAAAATTGCAATTCTTCCATTACCCATAAACCAGCCAAATAATTCTGTCACAGATACGTCGAAAGTATATGTAGTTTTTAATAAATATGTTCCATCTTCCATTAGTGGATAATCGTTTTGCATATTTGTTAGTATATTAACGACACTTTGATGTTCAACTAAAACACCTTTTGGTTTTCCTGTTGAACCCGAGGTGTATATAACATATGCTAAATCTTTTGCTGTATTTATGTGTTTTAAGTTTTCTCCATTAGATGAATATACTTTGTTATCTTCTAAGTTTATTACCTCTCCATTAAACATTACTTTTTCAATATGCTTGCTTTGTGTCAAAACGATACTTGTTTGACTATCATCAAGGATATATTGTATTCTATTCTCGGGATAATCTGGAGTTATTGGTAAGTATGCGGCGCCTGCTTTAAGTATTGCAAATATTCCTACCATCATCTCAAGAGAACGGTCTACTAAAATTCCGACAATGCTGTCTGATTTTACTCCCTTTTCTCTTAAGGTTCTGGCTAATCTATTTGCTTTTTCATTTAGTTCTCTATAGGTTAGTTTCATTTCTTCTGCGCGCGTACGCGATAGTACTGCAGTATTGTCTGGGGTATTCTCTACTTTTTCTTCAAATAACTCATGTAGTGTTATGTTTCTTGGATAATCTGCATAAGTGTTATTAAATTCATATAGAACCTGGTCTTTCTCTTCTTTGTTAAGCATCTCGATTTCACTTAATTTAATATCCGCGTCAACTGCTACTGATTTGAGTATATTGCTAAAATGAGATATCATTCTTTCCACTGTTTCTCTTTTATATAGATTAGTACTGTACTCAAAATTTAAAACTATTTCATCATCTGTACCTGAAGTTATTTCACTTGCTGAGATTGTTAAATCAAATTTTGATACTTTATGATCAAAATTATAATTTTTTAATTTTAAATTCTCAATCACTAATTCGTTATTATTAAAGTTTTGCGACTGCCTATTTTGCATCGTAAACATAACATCAAAGAGTGGATTTCTACTCATATCCCTACTTAAATCTAACTGCTCAACTAACTCTTCAAATTGATAATCTTGATTCTCATATGCTTCTAATGAATTTTCTTTTACTTGCTTTAAAAATTCTTTATAAGTTATATTTGCATTTGGATAATTTCTCATAGTAATAGTATTTACAAACATTCCGATAATTTTCTCTAAATCTGGATGCGATCTGCCTGCTATTGGACTTCCTACTATAATATCTTCCTGTCCACTATATTTAGACAATAAGATATTAACGCCAGATAAAAGTACCATATATATTGTACTACCTGTCTCTTTTGGTAATTTATCTAGATTCTTTGTTAATTCCTTATCTACTTTAAAACTAATACTATCTCCTTCAAAATTTTGTATGGTTGATCTTGGATAATCAGTTGGCATATTTAGTACTGGGACTTCATCACTAAATCTATTGACCCAATATTTTTCTTGTTTTTCCATAACATCTGATTTCAATAATTTATTCTGCCATTTTGCATAATCCTTATATTGAATTCTTAAGCTATCTAATTCTTTACCTTCATAAATATTTGCGAACTCGTTCACAAGTATTTCTATAGATGCACCATCCGATATTATATGATGCATATCAAACATGAGTATATATTTATCTTCTTGTAGTCTTATAACTCCTACTCTAAATAAAGGCGCTTTAGTCAAATCAAATGATCTGATAAATTTATTTACTGCTTCTTCGATAGTTTGGCCTATTTTTTCTATATACTCTACATCTAAAGATGTATACGAATTTACTCTCTGAACTATCTTCTCGTCGATTGTTTCAAAAGATGTTCTTAAAGTTTCATGTCTCTTAAGAAGTTCATCAAAGGCTTGTTCTACTCTTTCAACATTTAGCATTCCTTCTACTTCAAACACTCCCGGCATATTATAACTTGTACTGCTTAAATCAAACTGCTGGAGCATATACATTCTCTTCTGTGCTGGGGACGCTTCATAATAATCTGCAGAATCTACTTTTTTGATTTTCTCATAGACAGTTCTTGTTGCATTTTGGATATATGTACTTATTCCTTTTATCGTTGGTCTATTGAATATTTGGTTTAATGATACTTCAACGTTTAATACTTTATGTATTTTTCCTACCAATTTTGTTGCCTTTAAAGAATGGCCTCCAAGTTCAAAGAAGTTATCATTGATGCCTACTTTATCAATTCCCAATATATCTTTCCAAACTTCGACTAACTTCTCTTCTGTTTGATTGCGTGGAGCTTCATATTCAGTTCCTATTATTAAGGTGCTTTCAGGTGCAGGAAGTGCTTTCCGATCGATTTTACCATTTGCGTTTAATGGCATTTCATCTAATTGTACAAAATATGATGGAACCATGTATTCTGGTAAAATTTTTAATAGGAATTTTCTCAACTCCTTCGGAGTTAATTCCCCTGCCTTTACTTCCTTACCTGATACTACATATGCACACAAATATTTGGCTCTATTTTTATCTTCTCTATCTACAACTATAGCCTCTTTGATTGGAGTATAGTTCAACAACTGACTTTCAATTTCTCCAAGTTCGATTCTAAATCCACGGATCTTCACTTGATGGTCGATTCTTCCTAAGAATTCTATATTTCCATCTGGTAACCATCTTACCAAATCTCCAGTTCTGTACATTTTTTCTTCATGATTGAATGGATCATCAACAAATTTTTCTGCTGTCAAATCCGCTCGATTAAAATAGCCTCTTGTTAAACATTCTCCTGCTATGCATAATTCTCCAGCGACTCCAATTGGGAGCAGTTGATTATATTTGCTTACAACATAAGCTTTTACATTATTTAATGGCTTTCCTATTGGTACTATGTGTTCATCTTTTAAATTAGCTGTAGAATATCTTATAACATAGATTGTTGTTTCAGTGGGGCCATATATATTTTCAACAATTACATTCTTTAATTTTGCACTACATCTTCGAGCTAATTCTCTTGGGAATGACTCTCCAGCAACAAACATATAACGTAAACTATTTAACTTTTCAAAATCCTCTTCCTCGATTCCATCTAAAAATACATTTAGCATGGATGGGACAAAGTTGATATGTGTTACATTGTATTTATTAATCGCCTCTACTATAGTGTTTAAGTTCTTTTCTCCACCTGGAGGTAAAATTGCAATTCTTCCATTACCCATAAACCAACCAAATAATTCTGTAACTGACACATCAAAGGTATATGTAGTTTTTAATAAATATGTTCCATCTTCCATTAGTGGATAATCATTTTGCATATTTGTCAGTATGTTAACAACACTTTGATGTTCAATTATAACACCTTTTGGTTGTCCTGTTGAACCAGAGGTATATATTACATATGCTAGATCATTTGCAGTAGTTATGTATCTTAAGTTTTCTCCATTAGATGAATAAACTTTGTTATCCTCTAAGTTTATTACCTCGCCGTTAAACAATATTTTTTCTATAAGCTTGCTTTGTGTTAAAACGATATTTGTTTGGCTATCATCAAGAATATATTGTATCCTATCCATAGGATAGTCTGGAGTTATTGGTAAATAAGCGCCACCTGCTTTAAGTATTCCAAATAGTCCTACCATCATCTCCAGAGAACGGTCTACTAATATTCCGACTATACTGTCAGATTTAACTCCCTTTTCTCTTAAAGTTCTAGCTAATCGATTTGCTTTTTCATTTAGTTCTCTATAGGTTAACGTCAGTTCTCCTGCGCGCGTACTCGCTACCGCTGCTGTATTATTTGGTGTTCTTTCCACCTTTTCTTCAAATAGCTGATGTAATGTCTTTTCTTTTGGATAATTGGTCGTAGTATCATTAAATTCATATAGTACTTTATTTTTTTCTTCTTCTGTAAGCATATCTATCTCTGACAATTTTTCATCAGAATTTTCTAAAACAAAGGTAAGTATTTTGCAAAAATGTCCTGACATTCTTTCTATTAATTGGTTATCGAATCTCAATGTATTATATACAAATTGGATATTTATACAGTCATTC
>JAGMES010000088.1 GCA_023128035.1 Halanaerobiales bacterium
GGGGATTCGCCGGATAAAACACATATAACAAAAGGGGAATTTCTTAGATATTTCCCTGGCGAAGAAGATTTAGCAGGGCGTGTAACTAATGAAAAGTTGAAAAGTGGTGTACTTGAAACTTTGATATGGGATGTTGAAGCGGAAAGCAAAGCTGTTTTATCACTTTCCTCAGAAACCGCACCTGCAAGTATAGCAAGAGCAATTAAAGAAGCCGGTTATGATGTGAATGAACCGGGGGATTGGCAAGATTTAACTTACACTTTACAGAGAAAGGGTACACAATCTTGGAAGGTAACTATAAAAGATACGTCTCAAGTTGAAAAGACTATAAAGGAAGCTCTTGAACAGTATAAGGGAGAGGAATTTAGAGATTTAGATGAATTAGCTCTTCGTATCGGAATGGAAAAGGATATGAGTGATATGGAAGAAATCAAACAAGTTCTGACAGCAATGAAAGGAAAAGTTTTTTCGATAGGCAAAAACGGATTAAGAATAAAGAAGGAGAAAGATTGAGATAATAAAATCTCAATCCTAATTATTTTTAATTACAAAAATGGAGAAAGAAAGAAAATGGTAATTAGTACACATTTAGACGCTGACGGCATCTCAGCAGGGTATTTGTATGGATTAGCGATAAAAGATTCTAATATTAATCTAAATGAATTTGGAATTGTAACAGAAGGTTCTACCTGTGTTATTGACATGCACCCCAATTCAGATCCTGATTATTCTGAATTGGTAATTGATCATCACCCAGGGCATCCAATCGGAAAGGAATTGAAATATAAATTAATCTATGATACCGTTCCTGCTTCAGCGATAGTATGGAATAATTTCTACAAAGATATTCCGCATGAAGAACATTGGAAAGCAGCGATAGGATGTGTTGGGGATATGCAATCGTATTCAATACCCACTCAAATATGGAATGATTTTCCTATTCTTCGTGAAAAGTTCACGCAGCTCTATGGTTGGAAGCATACACCTTTCTCTCTTCGAGTTTATCAAAAACTATCAAGTGGTATTAATGCTCTCTCACGAATGGGTCAGGCATTTCTTGCTTTAGAGGTTATAGAAGAGGCAGAAAATCCTGTGGACTTAATTATGGATCCAAGGTGTGAAGATGCTAGGGATACTTTAAAGAAAGAAACTAATTCTTTACTTAGTGATATAAAATTAGTTGAATGTGATAGCGTAATTTTTGGGAGTATATCTTCAGAACTAACTGTGGGAGGGAGAATTGCTACTCAATTATCAAATGATTTGAAGAGCACAACAGTAATTCAAAATATGGAAGGGGGACATTTCTCAATACGTGGGGACCTTACAGTATGGGTAAAAGAACGATTACAAAAGAATGCTGAGAAATTAGAAAATGTTGAGCTTGAAGTAGGCGGACATCCTATGGCTTCCGGAGGGAAAGTAACCCCTGCTTATGTAAACATACTAGAACTGTTCCAAGATGATGTTTAAAGAAATAAACCTAAGAGACTTGTATTGGGATAAGGTACAAGAATTAATGGAGAAAAGGGAATACGATATTCCATTTTACGATCTAAGTATTGATGCTCAATATGAGCTTTATGAAGAAGCTGAAGTATTAGTACATGAAGAGTTACAAGAAAAAGCAGATAATATAAGAGAAGAAATGAAGGTGCAGAAATGAGTGTAGCGGAAAGATTAATGGGTATTGGATTATTAATTGTTGGCATACTATTATGGACTCTTGATTACTGTATAGTAAGCACTATGGTAAATCTTGGGAATTGGCTTGCGGGTTTAATGAATGCTTCAGAGGAAGTGGGGATAGGAATAGCAATCCTCTCTCTTTGTTTTTTTCCGATTCTTGGAATATTTATCATAATAATAGCATTGATAGGAAGTTATTTTTTATTTAATGGTATTAGATTACTTTTTGATTGTTGGTAAGAATATTGAAGAGAAACTTTAATCTGAAAATTATTAGGAGATGATAATAAAAAATGATAGAAGTAGCAGAACCAAACTTTAATTTATTATTATGGGTAATCTTTATAATTTTTGGAATTAGTTCTTTAGTTTCTGTAATAGCAGGTATATTAGGAGCTGAGAGACCAGAGAGATATGGAATTACTGATATACTTGCGGGACTGCTTATGATGTTAGTATTTTTTGTAGTTCTTATTTTCTAATAAAAGGTGGAGATAAATGAAATATTTTGCAGTATTTAATGGGAGTAGGATAGTTCGTTCTCTTATGGGAGCTTATGATGAATTAGCAATATTTGATGATGAGGAAGATGCAAACGCATTTGTAGATGTTCATTGTATATACAAATCAAAACCAGATTATAAAGTGGTAGAGGTTAAAATAATTAAGAAGGAAAAATCTATTGAGGAGATCATCATGGATATAATTAAAGAATTGGAAGAGGAATACGGATGGGAAATTGGGATTTATGATATTATAGATAAAGCTATAGAACAGAGAATAAATGAAGAAATCACAAGAGATGTTATAGAGAAATTAAAAATGGTTGGTATTCTTTGGTCACCCATGAATAATTTTATTAGACGAACGGAGGCAGGAAATTTAAAATGTTAAAATTTAATATAGATGTAATTGATGAATTAACAGATGGAGGTTTATCACCGGGAGAAACTTTATTTTTATTTGGCGATCCAGATTCGGGCAAATCTCTTCTTGCATATCAATTAGCTTGTCAGTACAATTCTTTATATGTAAATACAGAAACAGGAAGTCCGGCAGAATTTAATTCTTTTCTTAAACCTCGTTATGGCAAAGATTTCCATTCTCCGATTGTATTGAATAAGCGATCCATTGTTTCTGTAGCAAACATGCTTGGATTAGATATAAAAATGGTTACTAAAAGTAAAGAGAGTTCAATAGGAAAGATGGAATGTGAAATAGGAGAAGCATCCTCTTTCCCAATTCTTGATTATCTAAAAAAACAGGGAAGTCAACTTTTAGTTCTTGATTCACTAACTACTCCTATAAAAGGTGCTATAGGAAGCGCTCGTCAAAACTTTGGTGCAAGAGCAAACGTAATATCGAGGATAATGGGGCAATTGTCAGTAATACTTGATAGTTTAGAAATTGCAATAATAGTTACTGCTCATCAATCACAAGATAAAACCAATAAGTATGATGAAGGTAGAATATGGGGAGGGGAATCACTTGGTTATTATGCTAAATATTCATTACAAATGACAACTCCTCATTTCAAAATAGAAACTGCAGATAAAGTATTATATAAGAAAGTGAGAAGAAGGAGATTTCTTGGGAAGCTACAATCTAAGTGGCAAAATTTACCACTAAAAGAGGATTGGGGTTATAAATAGAGGAAAAGAAAAATGGAAATAAAACTGATGAAAGATATGAAAGGAAAGGAAATTGATTCAATCCCAGTGGAAATACTAAAGGATATAAAAAGTATCCCTTGTGAAGTTAAGGAAGAAATAAAATATCTTGATTCAATGATTTTATATTTAGAAAAGATAAAAGAAGATATTTCAATGTTAAGTGAGAAGTATGATAAGACTATCCCTAATCCTATATTATTAGAAAAATTAGGCATGGTACATTCCTCATTATTTTATGTCTTTCTTATGATGAGAGCAACTTGTGAAAAATCTAAACAAGAGAATGCTGTTAATAAGAATTTTATTGTTGATGAGGAAGAGGGGGAAGTTTCTTTTCCTTATACAGAAGGGTATTTATAAGTTTAAGTGAAAGGGAGGAAAAATAATGAAATTTAATTTTGAAAATTTATGTGCAGCAATAGGTAAGGCTATCCTTTCACGAACAGGAAAGAAAGCAAGTCTAAAGCATATCGTACCATTAGAAAATTATTTTAAGAAAGAGAAAGTTTCTGTCCAAACACAAAGATTGGTATTAATTCATATGCTTATAAAATCAACTGAGAATTTGTCTGAGGAAGATAAAGAAATCAGTGTGGATGATTGTATAGAAGAAATGATAAAATATCTTTCTTCAATTGAGGAGGAAGGGGAAGAAGATGTTGAATCCTTTACTTTACTTAATACCCCTCCTGCTCCATCTTCTATGTATTTATAATCGAATTATAAATAAATTAAATAGTAGGATTTAAAATGAAAGGCACAGTGGTAATAGACACACGGGAGCCAGTCTATATTTATGACTTAGCAAAAAAAACTCTAAAGGATTATGAAGTGCTTCGTGAAAAATTAGAAGTTGGAGATATTCAGTTTAATAATATAATTATAGAAAGGAAAACTCCGAATGATTGGGTTTCTTCAATGAGGAGACCATCTTTTTGGTCGAACCTTTTTATAATGAAAAATAATTACAAGTATCCTTTCCTTTATTTTGATGGTGATAATGAGGATTGGTTGAGGACTATCTCTCATAGAAAGATACCCTTCTCAGTTATTGAGGGTTCTATGATTTCTGTTTTATTGACTCAAGTTTCTACTCTTTCATTTGCAAAACCCGAAAGTGCTTTTCGATTTTTTAATACTATGTTTACTAAAACAACCTCTACTAAATCACCTGATACCGCAAAATTAGATTTTAGTAAAAGAAAAGCAAACTTACATGAATTAAGAACTAAGAATCTCATGTGCATTCCTAGATTAGGAAATGTGAGTGCAGAATTACTTCTTAAAGGTGGTAAAAGCATTTACCAAATAATAGAGGATTCAAAAGAAGAAAAGACATCTCAAGAAAAGCGAATACGTGAATTCTTTTGTAATACAGAAAAGAAAGAAGGGAATTAGAAATGAATGAAATATTATTAATAGCAGAAAGAAGAAAATTAGAAGCCGATATAGAAGAATATGTAGATGAAAGACTTAATAAGTTTTATAACGAAACAGCAATATTACCTTCATCCATTTCAATTAGCTTATCGAATTTCTATAATGTAGATAGAGTAGAAAAAGTTACAATTAAAATTTAAATATTTAGAATTATTTAATGAATATTAATTACTAAAAACCATGCAATTAAAATTTACTAAAAAATATTTAACTCATCATTTGTTTAATGAGGATTGTCTTAGTTTACTTCCTAAGCTACCGAAGGGAAAAATAGATTTAATTTTAACTGATCCACCTTTTTGTATTTCTCAAAATACAATAATTAAACGGGATGATTGTGTAGATTATAATCTTGATTTTGGGGACTGGGATAACAATAAAGTTTTCCCTGAAGATTGGATACCACTTGTAGTTCCTTTGATGAAACAGGATACTGGAGTAATAATAACTTTTACCGGTAAACGATTAGCAGAGAGAACTATTCAAGCCTTAGAAAAGGAAGGATGTTATTATCGTATTCTTGGTTCATGGTTTTCCCCTTCTTTCTGTCCGATGTTTAGAGCGAAAACGTGGGCTAGTGCAACAAATATGTTTGTAATTGCAACAATGCAAAAGAAGAATATCCATCATTTCGCTTCTAATCTTAAACAACACCCTGATTATATTTTAGTCCCTGTTCAGGGTGCTCTTCAATATAATAAAGAAAGAACTAAATATCCTCACCAATGCATGAAACCTCGTAGAGTTATAGAAGAATTAATGAAATATTGGAGTTGGGAAGGAGATGTAGTTCTTGATCTCTTTAGTGGAGTATCAACAACTTCTCTTATAGCTGAGATTTTGATGCGGAATTCTATTTCAATTGAAAGAGATTCTGAATACTATAATACAGGAAAAGAGAGATTAAAAAACCAAGTAAATAATACAAAATTATTTAATCTCAAAAGCAAGATTGTAGAACATAAAGTTGAGAAGTAAAAAAATGAAAATAAGAAGTTTGAGTGAGATTGGGAAACTTTTGGATGATATATCAAAGAAAGAGAAGTGTTATTTTTCGTTAACAAAATCATTTGGTTCTCATGGATATAGGAATATTGGAATAACAACAAGTGATATTTTACCAAAACATATTAAAAAACAGATAGCTGATTTCTTAGGTGTTTCTATCTTTCTTGAAAAACAAGCTGATGAGAAGGGGATATTAATGGAAGGAGGAGAGATTAAAAATTATGGTAATGAAAAAAGTAGTCTCTCACTAATATTCTTTAACGCTTATGAATGTAGATTAATTAGAAAGGAGAAGAAACAAATAAAAGTGATAAGGGAAATCAAACCTGCTGTCACAGAAGAAATAATAGAAGAGAAAGAAGTTCCTGTATATGAATGTCCGGAGGGGGAAATCCGATACGAATAACGTAGATTTATAAAATGAAAAAAGAATTGGAATTTGAATGTTGGGATTGTTGGGACAAAGAAAAAAATAGTCGTCTTATATTTAAAACTGATGATTGGGATTCTTTTGTGGGGATCGATGAATGCGGAATTCCATATGTAAATATTCAAACTCGCTGCCCAAGATGTAATAGTTTTTTAGTTAAAGAATTTACTTTAGATTATCTACTTAGAATGATATTTGAAATCGAAGAAAAGTTAGAAAAGTTAGAAGGGAGTAAACTAATAAAATGAAAGGAATAAAAGACATTTGGAATAATATAAAAGATAATAGTAATACAAAAATCAGATATTTTGATTATCCAGAGGATGCAATTGAATTTATTACTAAATGGATATTAAAAGACATAGATACAAATATAAAGATATTAGATTCCTGTGATGAAGAGATTAGTCTACAGAAAATGATTATTATTCTCAATAAATATAAAAATAGTTTAGAACCTATTCCTCTACACTTTTCATTTGAAATTGACAATGAAAAAGTTAATATGTATTTAGAAAATTGGGGATTAACTTCTGATTGTGATACATACATGGACATTCTAACTTTATCAATGGATACAAAATAGTAAAGAATGACCATAGAAGAGTTACATCAACTTAATTTTATTGCCATATATTGAGTTTTAGAAAGAATTTCTAAATCTATATTCAGATAAGGAAATATCAAAGAGATTAATAGAAGATGTACCGACTATCCACTGTGTTGCCCATTTAAGTAATGTACTAAAAGCACTTTCAAATTATTATGGGAATGAAAAGGTAATAAAAAATCTTGAAATTGCAAATAGTTTACGAATACTATCCTTTTTGGTTTGGGATCAAGACATACATAAAATCCCAAATGTTGTAAGAGAGATTATAAACATTTTATTTGAAGAGGAGGAAATTAGATAGTTAAAAATAATCAAAAAATGGAATTAATGACAATCATGTTATATGGTTTTTTATTTCTCATAGGAATATGGACGCTTATTTTATTAGCTGGCTCCTCAACACAAAATTACTGTCGTTCCTTGAGAGAACCAATGGGAGATGATGAAGATGATAAGTAGACGTTGTGGAATGGATTTTAAGGAACATTATTACTTCATCTTCATATTCTGTAAATTATACTTGTCCTCATTGTAGATGTGATAATTCTCCCAAATTAATTTTATAGATTAAAATGATTGAAAAAGAATTTGAAGGGAAACCTTGGGATATAGCTGTCGAGAGTCATAGATACTTACTTGAATCATTAAGTGTTGAAAAGGAATATAAAATTATTGTTAAGATAGAAGAAATATAATCGAAAAAGATAGAAACTAAGAAAATGAATTATCTTGAAATGGTTTTGATATTGGAAAAAGAAGGCATAAAGTTTAAAAGAAGAAATTGGAATTCGAAATATATAAAATATTTTTATGGTGCAGGAAAATACATATTTGATACTAATAATAGATTAGATGGTTGGTATATTTATTATCCAACACATGAGGATTACCATGCTGATAACTGGGAAATTGTAAATAAAATATAAAAACTATAAATAAAAGAAAATACAATGCGATACAATATTTTTTATTATATACCTAAAGGATTTTATAGGAGAACAGCAGGCTCAGATCACAAACAAATCCCAGTTTTTGACTCAAAAGAAATAGAAAGTAAATTATATGAAAAAGATGAAGTATATGCTTCAGTATGTTTATTTAAAGGTGAAAAGACATTTCCTACGCACTTCTTCCTCGATTTTGATTGTGAGAAGGATTTAGCGAAACAAGAAACTGATAAACTAAAAGAATATTGTAAGAGAAATTTACTTTCCTATTCAATAGCTGAACCAAGGAGAGGTTATCATTTTTATATTCATATTACACCGCTTGAAATGTCTGGTAATGTATTTTCTTTCCTTTCCGATTATATAATTTCAAATGCGGGTATAGAACATTATGACGATCAAGTAGATGGAGTCATAACAGGAATTGCAAGATTGCCAGGAAGTTATTACCCTAAACTAAAGCGAAGGGTGAGATTAATGGAACAAGAAATGTTTCCATTGAAAAATCCATTTCTTCTTCTTGATGATAATGTTAGGATTCCTGATTTTAAATTGGATAATAATGGCAATAATAATAATGGAGGGAGTTACCGTCCTTGTATTGATTATTTTATTCAGGATTCTCACCCCTCACAATTTATTCGGTTTGCTTGGTGTGTCTTGAGGATAGCACAGAAAAAATCGGATAATGAGATAATGAAAGAAGCGAAATCGTATAATTGGAATGATTGGAATCCAGATTATACATCATATCAAATTAGACAAATTAGAAATAAAAATTATGTTGTTCCCACTTGTGGTTCAGTACGTAAAGTAGGATATTGTACGGCTGAACTATGCAAATGGCGAAAACACATAAGGAAATGAAATAAGTAGAAGGAGGGGGGAAAAAATGATATGGAAGGAGGTTGAGAGAATTTACGGTAAAGAAATGGCGGATAAAATGAAACATTCAAAATATTTACAGGGTATTACAATTGAATTTACAGAAGAGGGGGAAGCAGATATTCCCTTCTCAGACATTGATAATGCTTATAGAGATATAAAAAATAGACCTGTACCTTTAGGATGTTGGGATTAAGATGAATGAACTAAAATGCAAGATATGTGATTGTGAAGATTTAATAATCCTCAAAATGGGATTAGCTTATTGCCCTGAATGTTATTCTCTTTGGTTACTTCCAAGCATCAAAGACAAACAGAAATGAGAAAATTTATTGGAGTAGTTACTCGAACAATAAAGGTTATAAACAAATCCCAATTCCTTAAATTTTTTATATTAAATCAACTTCCTATTTATGCATTTATTCTTTGGGTATTTATATTATTGGGATTAGATTATTGGATAGCTTATTTATTTGCTAATCAGGTATTTATAATTGTAATGTTTCCTATTATTAAACATAAAATATTTGATATAAAATGAAACGTAGATTTCCAGAGGATTTTACTAATAGGATTATCTGTGATAATTGTATTAAAGTAATGAGAGAAATCCCAGATAATTCCATTGATTTAATAATATCCAGTCCTCCCTATTATGCTTATAAAAATTATACTGATTTAAAAAGTGATTTAGAAAATCAGGAAAGTTATGAGGATTATATTCTATTAATGAAAATTATATTTAAAGAGATGTTTAAAGTTCTTTCTGAGGATGGACGACTTTGTGTAATAATTGATGATAAACACACAAATTTAAAAACCGAAGGCGTTAATATTAATAGAGCTACTCACGCAAGATTTATATTGATGGGGGAAAAAGCTGGATTTGAATATAAGGATTTAGTGATATGGGCTAAGGCACGTGCAGGTCATGCATCCGGAGGAGCTAAATATATGTTGGGTAGTTTTCCAAATCCTCCAAACATACCATTCGTCAATTGGTTTGAATACATTTTAATTTTTAGGAAGCCTGGGGTTTCACGAGTTAAATATGTTAGTGAAGAACGAAAAGAAAGCAGTAAATTAGGAAAGGAAGAATTTAAATGGGCATCACGAAGCATTTGGGATGATATACCAGCAGAACGGAATCGAAAACATCCTGCACCATTTCCTGTTGAAATCCCTTATAGACTAATCAAACTATTTAGCTTTGTTGATGATATTGTTTTAGATCCTTTTGTGGGGTCCGGCACAACTTGTTTAGTGGCTAAACAATTAAATCGAAAGTATATCGGGATTGACATAAGCGAGAAGTATTGTAAAATGAGTAAGGGAAAATTAAGCCAAACAATATTAGAAGGAATAAAATGAAAGTTTTAGATTTATTTGCTGGTCTTGATGAATTCTCTCAAGCATTTAAAGATAGGAATCACGATGTCACTACACTTGATAATAACTCAGAATTCAATCGCAATAGAATTTGATATATCTTTAATTTAATACTGAAAGTAGGAGTTTAAAAATGAAACATTATGGGGATTTTATAAGTTGTAATCAGATGACAGTTGGGGAACTTAAGAAGCGTCTTCTAAAATATACTGATGATACACGAATCTTTATGGAAGCTAGCAATGTGCATGGTTCTGGTGATACGATGTGGGCACAGAAATTACTTGACATTTATTCTTGTGATGATAATCTTAAGAAAGGAAAAGAAGCTTTAATGCTGGTTGGAAGTGTAAGATAAGATGATTGAAATTTATAAATGTAATAAATGTGGGTTTAAAGCTTTAGACATGGCATTCTATAAACCTGGTTCTGATATAGCAATTTGTCCGAAATGTAATTCTGATAATATTGAAATTGTAAGTAAAAAATATTAATAGGAAAAACGAATGAATATAAATGAAATAGAAATGATAGAATTCGAACTATATAAATACCCACTTCCAGACATTAAAAATATCAATTCTCTTGAGGTGCAAGCATTGCTTTGGTTTTTAAGGAATAAGTTTAATCAGAGATTTAAAATTAAATTAAATCCCAAAAGGGCAAAGCTTTCTATTTGTTATTTAGATAAGCATCAAATCGAGATAGCAAAGGATACTTATGAGAGTGCTCCTTTAATCCAATGGATTGTAATTGTTCACGAACTAATACATTTAACAGGTTTAAATCATGATTATAAAGGACATAAATTAGGTTACTATAGTGATTGTGACAGAGATATTTATTCTCCTAAGAAAACATTAGAACTTGTAAAGGAGTATTATAAGGATGTGGTTTAATTGGAAAATATAAGCAAGGAATTAATAAAGGAAATAATTCGTGATAGGATTATAGAATGTTGTAGTAGAATCTATGGATTTGCTGTGGTTCATCAAATTAAAAATGCAAATAGAGAAGTAGAAAGGACTATTGAAGATGTAACAAATTTAATTTTAAATGCAATTGGGATAAAGGGAGAGACTAATCCCAAAATAAATAAATTAAACATAGGAGATATTATTTATGTTCCTTCCTTCTCACATATTACACATGGCAAAGATGACTTTTGTGGAGGAAAAGCACATGTATCTGGTATTAGAAAGGGAGTAAGTGTTGGAAATGTTACATTATTTATAGAAATTATGGAAGACAAAGGAGAGTGGTACAATTTAGAATTTTTGTTATCGAAACAAAATAAGTTAAAAAAGAGATATGGAGATGAAATTGCAGAACATTGTCCTGATTATAGATCAGAATTTAATGGGGGGTATTAAAAATAGGGGGTAATTAGAAAATGAAAAAGATTATAGGAATAAAATGTAAGGATAAGTTTTTCATATCAGAGTTTAAACCAGATAGTTACAATAAATATATTTCACCGGTAGATTTAATAATTAATGGTGAAAAACAAAAACAATCATTTCACCCGGGGTGGTGTATTGTAAATAAAGAGCCGGAATCTCTCCAGAGATTAATAAAACAATCTAATATAAATCATAGATATGAACTTATAGATAAAACAATGGAATCTAAAAAAATACCTTCTACAATAGAATATATAGACGGTGAATTGGTATGGAACACGAAATATGCAATATACCAATCTCTGTATAAATTAGTTTCAGACAAACAACCTGATGTTTTAGAGGATATAGAATTTGAATACGAAACAATTATGGAAGTGAAGGAAATCAAGGAATACCAAGGATTTGCTTATGATATACAAAAAACTCAATGGGAAAAAGATGGTTTAAGAGAAGTAAAGGAAGGTGAAGTACAGCACCAATTAATAGATGAAATTATGTTTCCAGATATACTTTTACCATTAAGACCTTGTTCTTTAACATCAAAGCAATCTTTTGATGTAGTTCGACAATATGTAAAACAGCATATCAATTATGAAGTAGCTGTGATAACTTCCGATTTTAATTTTTGTTTTACAATCAAAAAGAAAATACCTTTATCCGAACCAGAAGAATACTCAATTAATGTAAATGAGAATTGGGTAGGAAGAAAAAGAAAACCTAAATATGAAACAAGATATAAAAGGTTTAGAGAAATCGAATGTTTTAATATGTCTCCAGAAGCATATGGGGATTATAAAGTGATAGAAGGATTTAGAGGAGGGGACCGAGAGGATTTAAAAAATAACATAGATGATTATTGCAAAAAACTTATAACATTTATTAACGAACCAGTTAAAGATTGTCCTCAGTGTAAAGGAAGAGGAGTAATATCAATAGAAACTTTTAACTAAATCTTGTCATTAAGGAGGAAAATAATGGAAGCTTTATTACGTGGAATGCCAATAATATTAATGGCTTACTGTTTGACACTAGTATTGATTGGATATGTAGTATCAGTATTAAAATTGATAGATGGTAAACATAAAAAATTAGGATGGTTAATGGGAATAGCTGGAATAATTTGTGGGACTTTGGTATTGAGTTATTTTGTGGGTTTGTTATTAAATGATTAGGGGAGAAGAAAAAGGATGAAATTAACGGAAGAAAGAATTATGGAAAGAATCAGCGAACTTCCAATAGATAAAATAGAGGAAGTGAAACAAATATTAAAAAAAATAAAGAAGTTGAAAAAAGAAGGGAAGGATGAATTTGATAATGATATGTTGCAGAAAGTTTTTCAAGTAAAGGAAATATTGAAAATATGACAAAAATAAAATGTAAATATTCTGAACGAGGTAAGATCGGCTTCAGAGGTGTCGGTCCCAGAAGCTGGGGATATTGTGCCTATGACGGCGCTAAAGTGAGACTTGAACGATGCGAACAATGTAAATTTTATGATGGAGTAGCAGAGACAATGGGTTTAAAAGATTTATCTGAATTGACAAATAAAAAGGATGAACGATGGATACAAACTATTAAGGTGGATATAAAAGAAGCAGATAAATTAAAAGACGAACAAATTGCATGGTTAAATGAGGAATTAAAAAACTTGAAAAAAGATAAAAGCAAGGGAAAGTAATTCTCGAAAATTATTGGAAGATGAAAATAGTATTTGATTTGGATGGTGTTTTGAGGGACTTAACCGGAACATTAGTTCGGGAATGTAATGTTCCCTATCCTCAAACTTGGTATTGGAGATATGACAGTAAAAAAATGCAAGATTATATTAAAGGGGATTTCACTTTGTTATCAAGAGCATCACCCACTGAATATCTTGATGTTATTAAGAAGTATTTTAATACAATTGAAATATGGTCTAATCAATTAAAAGATTGGATCGAACCTACTCATCAGTGGTTAGATAAATATATTCCTTCCTATGAGTTATACATTCTAAATTCAAAAGGGAAATATAAAAGATTATCTTCAGAACCTAATACTATTTTAGTTGAAGATTATCCTAATTTTCCAAACTATGATAAAATCATTTTAATAGATAGATTATATAATAGAAAGACAGAAGCAATTTGGAAAATAAAATATCCGAGAGAACTTGATATGCTACTATGTTATTTAACAAGTCTTAATAGAAAGGAAAGATGAAAGTAAAAGAATACTTTGAGATATTTGTGGATAACGATCGAGTGGAAACTATAGAAACAGAGGAAGAAGTAAAGGAAAAAATAGAGAATTGGATTAATAGTAATACCTATCTTGAGGATGAATTATTAGATTTAGCATTCACAGCAGTCGTCAGTAGCATAACAATAAAATTTGTTGTAGAAAAGGTATAAAAAAAAATGAAAAAAGAAGAAATAAGAATAGAAGGAGAAAAAGCATATCCTATATATCAAGTAACTGTAAACTATACAGAAGATATTAATGATGAGAATCGTGAATACATTTTTAAAGATAAAATATTATCGAATAATCGTGCTAAGGGAGTAATATCCAGCTTAGTAATGCATGAAACAGAGAAAGATATTGAATTTCTAAAACAAGAGGCGAAAGAGAAATACTGGATTAATTTCCTAAAAACACATGAACGAGGAAATCCAAATGGACGTATGCCTGTGGACAATCCAAAACTTGAATCTATTGAAGTAAAGTTATTACGCTACGAAACTTGGTGTCTTACTTGGTTTTCACATTGGACGTTTGATGATGGACGTTCTGATGAAGAATATTTAGAAAGCTTTAATTCTTTTGTGTATCGTATGCAGCGATTACCAGAAGGAGAATATTGTCTTATGGGTGCAGAGGATAGATGGCGATGGAAAGGAATGGCTGATGATAGTAAAACTAAAACGGAGGCTCCCTGTAGATGTAAATTCTGTAACGCTAAAGGAATCATAAGGATTGATCATTAGATAGTATATTTTAAATTTAAGTATTCATGCAATCCTATGTCATTATAAACAAAATAAAACAATTATAAATAAGTATATGCAAATTAAATTTACGTTATTAGGTTTTGAATAGTAAGGTATGGAAATGTTAAAATGGATAAGAAAAATATAATTCAAAACTCAAAAATTCCAATTCGAGGGAATAGTTTTCCCAAATCTATTTTTAATTTTGAGACTCTGATCACGCCAGAAACATTTAAAATGGTTAATTATCCAAGAACTCCAATAGCCGTATTTAATCCCGCTGCTTATATCCATTCTGATAAGCTTATTCTTTTACCCCGTTTAATTTTTGATGAGAAATTTTACATATCCTCGATTGGGATTTGTGATCCAATATCTTTGGATAACTTAATTAGTAATGAAATATCAACACGTCTTCTAAAATTCCCTACAGATATTAATGATTTTTATGGAGATGAGGACCCGCGGGTCACCGAAGATGGGAGTAAACTTTTATGGGTTGCAAAAAATACAGAAGGATTTGCTTACTCTGTTTTAGCAGATTTAAGTAACCAAGGAATATCTAATCCACATTATTTATATCTCAAAGATTCATCAGTCCCAAGTGGAAAAGATGCTGCATTGATTAATGATTCTTATTTAGTATGTCGTCCCGAAGATGATATTAAAAGTTCTTTTTCTGCCCCCTATTCTACAATTGAAAATACCATAATAATAGAAAATGAATTTAAACCAGTACTTACAACTCAATCGTCAGAAATAAAAGTTGGATTTTCTACTAATTTTGTTAGAATATCACAAAATGAATCAATAATTGGGTGGCACGCAGTTTTGACTCGAAACTTCGAGTATGCTAATGGACTTGCAGTTATAGATGATAAAGGTGAATTATTAGGTACTACAGATTATATTTTATATCCTGAAGGCTATCTTCGCTATGGTAATCGTCCAAATACTCTTTTTGGATGTGGTTTATTTAAATGGAAGGACCAACTTTGGTGGGCTGCTGGAATTGGTGATTGGGCAATAGCATTATATTCTATAACTATTGATAAAATATTTGAGGTTATGAATTATATACGTTAAAAGGTAAATAAACTACATTAGAAATGAAAAAGTTATTATAAGAAATAAAACGAAATTAAAATTTGAAATAGATTTAGATTATGAACTATCACTGATACTTATATATAATTATCATTGAATGCTGATAAATTGATTAGGAAAATAAAAAATGAGAGAATTGGTAAATGCTACACTAACAGGCGGAAGGGAAAGTAGACCATCTGTGAAATTGAAGCTAAGAGAAAACGAAACGGTAAAGTATTCTACCGTAAAAGGAATATATCCGTATTTTTATATTAACTCATATGAAAAAGTAAGCTTTCCTATTATCAAAAGAGAAAGTGGATTTTATTCCTATCTCAATGAATCTCTTGATAAAATATCCTTTAATACAATAAAACAATTAGTGGATGGGAGAAGGAATGTAGATAACTCTCACGAAAGTGATATAAATTATCTTACACGCTTTCTAGTCGACTCAAATTTAACTTATAGCTTAAATCGAAGAATCCTTTATTTTGATATAGAAGTTGAGTGGGGAGAAGGTTCTCTTGATGTTGAAAATGCTCCTCAACCCATAACTATTATTGATGCTTATGATTCTTTTACGCAAAGACATTATCCATTTACCATAAAAGAGTACGCTGAAAAAGGTGTTGATGCGTTTGTATTCCCAACTGAAAAAAAGATGCTTAATGCTTTTTTTTCTTTTTACGATTCCATATCTCCAGATGTGATTATTGGATGGAATAGTAACAATTACGACCTTCCGATGTTGTTTAATCGTTCTAAGGAAAATAATGGGATGTTTGAACAATATCATAAGCAAGTGATGCTTAGGGATAGCCAGCCTTTAGACCTAATGTATTGCTACAGAACGTACTCAGAAACCGGAGGGAGGAGTTCCCTTGATCATGTTGCTTCTCTAGTATTAGGAAAACGTAAGAATAAATCTCTTCCTCCTCTGTCTCATTGTATAGAGGATGTTACTTTTACAAAAGAGATAGATGAGGGACTAAAGCTTTCTCAACTTGTATTTGCATTCCAAAACATTGTTCCTCTTAATACAATTGACGTAATGAATAGGAGTAATATCATTGAAACTTTCATGCTTAAGAAATTTCATAATAGATATGTTCTTCCTAATAAAAAACACGTAGAACATAAAAAATATAAGGGTGCTATTGTAAGAGATCCTCAAAAAGGTTTGCATAAGGTTGTATCAGTGCTTGATATTACTTCTATGTATCCTTCAATAGTTATGCATTCTAACATATCTCCTGATAGAAAGTTAAGGAATCCTGGTATTATTACTGAGACTATACAGGATTTGTTTAAAACCCGTATGATTCATAAAAGAGAATATCAGAAAAAAGGAGATACTCAAAGTGCTGTTTGGAATACTTCCTATAAATTCTTACTTAATGCAATCATCGGGATGTATGGTTTTGGCAAATCGAGATTTTATGATAGAGAATTAGCTTCAGAAGTAACTGGTAAAGAACGTGAATTGCTTACACACATTTGGAATTTTGTAGAAGAAAAGGGGATTGAAATTCTTTCTGGGGATACTGATAGTGCCTTTGTCACTAATGTCACCCTAGATAAAAAGGTGGCATTAGTGGATGATATTAATAGAATGCTTCATAAGGAATGGGGAAAGGAATTTAATATAGAATTGGATAAGCAATTCAAAGTTCTCTTTCTTTATGATAAAAAGAAGAATTATTTTGGCTTAACAGACAATGGCAATTTAAAAGTAACTGGAACAGTTGCAAACAGAACTTCTTGTCCTCTTTATTTACGTTATCAATTAAGAGATTACTTTAAATTGATTTTGGAAGGGAAATCAACTAAAAAATTAAAATCAGAAGTTATAAAGAATATCAGAAAAGAAGAAATAATGGATGTAGCAGAATGGACTCGTCTATCTTCTGTTGATCCAAAGGTTCAAACAGCACATCTTAAAGCTGCAAAACAACGATTGAAATTATATAGAATACCTTTTGCAGAAGGAGAGAAACTTCCTATTGTTCCTACTAAAGATTCAAGAATAGGATACTTGGCTATACATGAGGATATAATTAATAAGCTTCCCGAAATTGATTATGATGCAATATTGGGAAAATGGTTTTTTAATCCGATACGTGAAATTGAAAATGTACTTGCACAGCGAAATCTCGGAGGGTATTAAATGTTTAAATATTTCAACG
>JAGMES010000089.1 GCA_023128035.1 Halanaerobiales bacterium
CCTTTTCTTTTTTAAAAAAATTATACAGCATTTTTCTTAATTTGTAAAGTTAATTTTTGGAATCGTGGAAATTATTATTTGTACATCCCTAAGTAATATTTTCCCTCCCTCTTTAAAAATATCTTATGAAAAATTTTTATTACTCACATAATATAATACCACGCGAACATATTGTCAATATTTATTAACATATCTTTTTATTTTCAAAATTATTATTTTACACATTTTAATGTTTGAAATATATTTTCAATAATTTGTTATAAAAAAAGATGGCCTCAATTGAGACCATCTTATCAAACATTACTTCCAGGACGGTGTATGATCATCGGCTGAGTTATAGGTAAGTCTAGTTAAGTTATAACCATTGTCATCCACCATATAAATGTCCTGTTTACCATTGTGTTCCACTGTAAAGACTATCCAACCATCTGCTGTCCAAGATAAATCTATAACTTCTCCTCCATCAATAGAAGTTGCTCTTAAAACACCATCACCTTCAGCATCATAGAGAGTACCATCATCTTGAACAATATAAATCTCCGCTTCACCATCTCGATCAGATAAAAATGCGACTTGTGTGCCATCTGGTGACCAGACAGGTTTATAGTCATTATATACATTTGAAGTTACCTTTACCAAATCGAATGTTTGATAAATATCATCTACTCCATCAAATTCAACAGCGTAAAGCTCACCATCTGAATCAAAAACTATTTTTGGTGTACCTATCCCTGGTGACCATTGTGCATTAGCTGGATTATTTATATTTGCGTCAATACTTGTAACATTTTCTTCAATTCCACCACCAAAATCAATTATCCAAATTTGATTTAATGCTTCGAATGCTATCTTATTACCATCCGCTGAAACAATTGGATTAGAAATACTCTTCAAAATATTGCCAGAAACAAAAGTAAACACTGGACCTTCTAAATCTGTTTTTCCAAAGTTTATAGCCATCAAATCGAAGCGGTCTGATTTATTCTTATTACTAAGAAATAGAATTTTGCTTCCATCTTGTGACCAGCGTGGTGAAATTTCCTTTGTTTCACTAAAAGTAACCCTGATTACTTCATTATTCACAGTATTGGCATAAGCATAATAGATATCATGGTTACCGTATTCATCTATTCCTTCGAAGAGAATCTTCTCTCCATCTGGCGACCATTGTGGATTTATTTCGATTAGATTATTATCCGTAATTCTGTTAACATGATTTGTAACAGAGCTCAAGATAACAATCTCACCAGTCAACTTATATCTTTCTGAAATAAAGACTAAGTCACTTACAAGATTTACTTTATCAAAATTAGCGGTAATAGTTTTATTACTATTCATTGTGAAGGAATTTGGATTAATACCACCAGTACCGCCAGGAATCTCACCTATCCAGTCTGTAAAAATCCAACCATCCTCCGGTGTTGCAGTGATAGTGACATCTGTACCAAGTTCATATTTTGATAAGTCTGGATCTCTCTCTACAAAACCTTCACCCGTTTCAAATAATACATCGAGAGTATACGTTGGATTCACTACTGTAAACTCTATATCTCGACTTACAGGACCTCCCTGTCCACCATCAGAATCTGCCTTAACACGAAGAATATAATTACCTAGAATTGGTATATTACTAGTACTAATCTCCCTCTGTTTGCTAGTAGTGCTACCTATAGGAAGCTGAGGAACATCATCTGTACCTGGTGAGAAGATAAGTTCTTGATTATCTTTCCCTATAATTTCCCAACTAATAGTAAAAGTACTAGCAGGCACATTACCTGTGTTTACTACCTGAACATTTGCAATCTCAGAACTTCCCTTTTCAACAAGCGATTCGAAATCGAGAGATGCTATCGCCAATCTTGGGCCAACAACTTTAATCAGAACCGTCTCTGTAGCTACTGCACCATTAGCCTCAGCCATAAACTGTACAGAATGCTCACCGATATCAGCTAATTCTGGTGTCCAGGAGAAATATCCTGTTGCGTTAATAAAACTTGCTCCTTCTGGAATATTGATAATATTATATACAATTGGATCACCATCATCATCGGTTGCTTTTATACTGAAATCAAATGGCACACCTACCAATACCTCCCTATCACCAATCGGATCTAAATCAGGTTTTCGGTCAACATTTAGAACTGTAACCCTAATATTCTGTGTTACAGTATTCGCGCCATCACCATCATCATCATTAAGATAGAATGTGGCAGTAAATGTTCTAGATAAACCATCTATCCTTTTAACACTATCAAAAGTCGAAGTATAACTAAAAATAGAAGTGAATTCATCAAAATATGGCTTCAATTCTCCATATGCTTCAAGTGTAAGTGCTTCCTTATCTAAATCTCTAGTTTTAACCACAAAATCAACAGTTTCACCTTCATTAATCGTCCATTCTTCCCACTCCTCAACATCCACGAATTCTGGATCATGTGGGACATCGTTTACTGTAATATGAATCTTCTTCCTATCACTATTACCATTAGCGTTCGCAGAAACTATGAACTCATGTTCACCTAGATGATCTGCTGTTGGTGTCCAATCAAATTGACCCGCTGTTGTATTAAACTGAGCCTCAGCAGGCTCTGTATCAATACTGTAGGAGATTAGGTCTCCATCTTCATCTAAAGCGATGATCTCAAAAAATATTCTATTATATTCATCTACAATAATCGGTAAAGCATTCTCCGGATCATCATCTGGATCAATCGCTAGTTTGTTTATCTCAGTGATCACAGGTAAACGATCGACATTTTCAATATGAATCAAAATAGTGTCATCAACCTGAAGACCAGGCTCATCTTCAACAACAAAACTCATAGAATAATCTCCAGCATCATCATAAGTGGTTTCCCAATAGAAGACTTGAGTATCCTTATTAAAATACCTTGCCAAATCTCCTTGAGCTTCATATGTGATCATATCACCATCTGGATCATTTGCTTCCACCGTAAACTGAAGAATCTCTGTCTCGTTAACCGATTTGTTTCCAACAGGTGTAGTAAATCCTGGTGGTCTATTTACATGATTAACGATAATTGAAATTGTCTCCGATGTCTGGAACATTCCATCATCTGCAGTGAAGATCATAGTATAAGCACCTGCATCATCATACGTTGGTGTCCAGCTGAAAGTAAACGTATCAGGGTTATAATGTTCTGTCAAATCCCCCTCAACAGTATATATCAAATGATCACGATCTCGATCAATCGCAGGAACCATAAACTCCAATAGTTGATCTTCATCAACTTCCTGACCTCCAATTGCTAGTTCAGGAGCAAATTCTACATTATTGATAGTAATCGTAATTGTTTCGGGAACACTGTAATACCCATTAGCTAATGCTTTAAATGAGACTACCCGTTCACCGATATCATCAATATTTGGAATCCAATTAAATTCACCTGTTTCACTGTTCAATTCTCCTGCTGTTGGCATATTAAATCCACTATAGGTTATCTCTTCACCATCTTCATCTGTTGCTCTTAATCTAAAGGTTAGTAGACTATACTCATCTACCACTTTATCACCAACTACTTCTAAGACAGGTGGACGATCAACATTATTGACAGTTATAATAATTGATTCAGTTGCAGTTAAATCACCATCATCAGCTACAAAAGTAATACTATATACTCCAGCATCAAAATAACCTGTCTGCCAATCAAAGACCTGTGTCTCAGAATCAAAACGGTCAATTTCCTGGCCTTGCGCTGTAAAGATTAAATTGTCACCATCAGGATCTGATGCTGTTATACTAAAGGTTAATTGTTCAGTCTCGTTTAAAGTTTTATTACCAACATAGTCCATCACTGGTGTACGATTTACATTCTTAACTTCAATAGTTACATTTTCACTAACGCTCAAATCACCATCTGTTACAATAATCGTTAATGAATAATTACCTGAATCATCATAAGTAGGTGTCCAGTTAAATGTGCGACTGCTTTGATCAAATTGCTCAGCAAAGTCACCCTCTGCAGTATAAATTAAAGCATCTCCATCTGGATCACTACCCAAAACTTCAAAGTTAAGATTTTGAGTCTCGTTTGTTGTAACTGTCCCTATGTGTTCTAAAACTGGAGGTCGATTAACATTATTAACTGTAATCGTTATAGTATCAGTTTCAACAACCTGACCATCACTTACTTCAAAAGTTATAGAATAAACCCCTGCATGGTCATATGTTGGAGTCCAGGTGAATGTATGCGTATCAGGATCAAATTGTTCTGCAAAATCACCTTCTGCACTATAATACAACATATCTCCATCAGGATCACTAGCTCTTAAGACAAAAGATAGCTCTTCGTCTTCATTTACAACTTTATCACCAGGTGAATAAATATGTGGTGGATCATTTTTATAAAAATCATACATCGTCACTACTCCACGGCCCCTTAGTTCTCTTAAAACTTCCCAATTCGGAGTATTAGGAGCAACGTCCAGTGGTTCATTTCTCATTAAAGTGATTTCTTTAAGGTTAACCAGATTAAGTAAAACACTTATATCTGTGAGTTGATTATCATGTAGATGTAACTTCTCTAAGTTGGTCAATTTAGCTAAAGCATCAATATTTTCAATCAGATTACCACTTAGATCTAACTCTGTTAACATTGTTAATTCAGCAAGATCTTCAATACTCACAAAATTATTTTTTGACAGATCAAGTTTTTCAAGTGTAATCATACCTGTCAAATAATGTAGATCATCGATCTGATTATTAGATAAGTTTAGCTCTAAAAGAGATTCTTCCCATAACCATTCGAGTCCACTTAAGTCAGTCATATAATCATTTGCCATATTTAACTTTTCTAGATTTCTTAAGTAAAATAAAACATCAATATCACCAATCTGATTCCCACTTAAATCTAGTTCTTTGAGTGCCATCAATTTCTCTAAATCATCAACATTTGTAAGCTGATTTTCGTTCAGCGACAATATCTCCAGAGTAGTAATGTCCTTTATAGGAGAAATATCACTGATCTCATTTGCTCCCAATCTAAGTTCAGTTAAATTAGTATCAGTTAAATAAACCATATCATCTAGATTAACAAGATAATTTTTACTAAGATCAAGGACTTTTATATTTGGTAATAAAATCAATGCATTGATTTTATTAATTTTATTAAAACTTAAGTTTAGAATTTCTAATTTTATCAAATTCGCTAACTGATGAATATCGCTGATATCTGTTAAGGTTAAATTTAAATTCGTCAAGGTAGTCAAGAATTCTATTCCATCCAAAGATCCAATCTTTGAAATAGATGCATCTAAAGTTGTTAAACTTCTAACATCTGCTGTTGTTATCGCTCCATATGGTTTGTTCAGAGCAACACGCACAGCCTCTTCAAGATTTGCATCAGCAAAAATTATTACTTTAGGTTCCTGTAAAAAGACAGCAGTAATCTCTTTATTGCTATCTACAATAACCACTTTAGGATCGTCATGGTCTGCTACATCACCTTCCCAGTGGCTAAAACTCCAACCTGCTGCAGGGGCTGGGGTTAAAGTGATCTTCGTTCCAATTGGAAATGTATTTTCTTCAGGATAAACAAGAACAGAACCTTGTCCAGAAGTTGTCACAGTTATTACTCCAACCATAGATCCTGTAAAGTTAATATTTGTTGCTGCTTGAGTTACTTTTTCACTCGTTTTCTTAAAACCCCAACCTTCTTTCTTTGGAGTAATTGTTGTTGTTCCTTTAGCCTTTAAAATCGTCCAATTACCTTTAGTATTTGTGGAAGTAATCTCTGTACTCCCACCCGAAGTTACAATCTTAACTCCTTCAATTGGATTTCCACTCTCATCGGTGACCTTTCCTGAAATGGTATAAGTACCGATTATGCATCCACTCAATAATAATGCCAATCCGATGAGAAAAACACTACTTATCAGGAAACTCTTCTTTCCCATACAATTACCCCTCCTTCATTCAAATTAATCAATATCGGACAATGACTCCACTTTCCTCTGAGAGAATTCTGATAACTTCATATGCCGGAGAACCAGGATATATCTCTAAATAGTTATCTCGTAAATTCACTTCCACTAAATTATCCAATTGAAGTAATATATCAATATTGGCAATATGATTATTATGAAGATATAATCTCTCCAAATTTGTTAATCCAGCTAGATTATTAATATCTTCCACTAGATTACTGCTCAAGTTTAATTCCTTTACTGAAGACATTCCATAGAATACACCCACATCGAGAATTTGGTTATTTGCTAAATTTATCGACTCTACATAATTTAACCCGTACAAATTATCAATATCATTAATTTGATTTCCCTCAAGATTTAATTCTCTCAAAGGTGCACTCCAGAGCCAGGCTAAATCATCCATATCATCCAACTCATTGTTGCTTAAGTCTAATTTCGTTAGATATTGAAGATCAAAATCTTCTAAAACAGTAATATCTGATATCTGATTTCCACCAATGTTCAGTTCTGTCAATAAAGTCATCTCAGAAAGAAGAGTTATATCACTTATCTGATTATCATTCAATTGCAATGTTTCAAGAGATTTAAATCCTGCTAAAGCTGATAAATCTTCAATTTCATTACCACTAAGATTTAAGTTCGTTAAATCCCTTTCCCAGAGCCAAATCAGAGAATCAATATCAGAAATCTGATTGTTGCTAAGATCAAGATCTATAAGTTTAGTCATCTCAAATAAAGGACTAATATCTGTAATAGCATTTGAACTTAAATTTAAGGTTTCTAAATTCGTCAATCGAAGTAAATAGCTAATGTCACTAATGCTTGTTGTATTTAGATTCAATAAGGTCAAAGCAATTACGTATTGAATACCTTCCAATGTTTCAATTTCCATAAATGAAGCATCCAGATCATATAATTCATCAACATCATATGAATTAAGCATACCTGTTGGTTTCCCAATTACCTCACGTACACTTTTATCAAGGTTTGGATCTACAATTGTAAAACCAGGAACCCAAAAAATTGCTTTAATTTCTTTATCACCATTCATAGTTAAAGTGAGTGGATTCTCTTCACCACTTAAATCTCCATCCCAATGGCTAAATTCCCACAATTCTCCTACAGGAGTGGCTGTCAATGTAACCTCAGTTTCTCTTGGATAAGTATCCATTGCAGGATTAGCAGAAACACTACCGCTTCCATATTTATTAATTTTTAGAGAAAATGTTTCATTTTCATTGGTAAATAATACTTGAATATCTAAGTCTCCATCTAGAGAAACTGTAACTGGATTTGTTTCCCCGTTTACACCACCCTGCCAACCTCCAAAACTCCAACCTTCTACAGGAGTTGCAGTCAGAGTGACTTCTGTTCCCATGACATAGTAAGATTGATCCGGCTCTCTCTTAACCGTTCCAGATCCATCTTTGGTAATAGTCAATTTTTTTCGCTGTAGTACATCGGTTTCGCTCCATGTACAACCAGCTAAAAGGCTAATGAAAACAATTAATACAATTGAATAATATTTTTTACCAGATTTTATCAACGTCATCCCCCCTTTCTTATCTTTTTGCCTTACCTCTCATATACCTAAATCTCAAAATCTAATCCAGCTCTTAAAGATTGTGCTCCACCATCAGCTTCTTTTTGATATTCACCACGAATTCTAAAACCTTCACTAAATGCTTTTTCAATTTGAACTGAAATCCAATTTTTTCCGTTAGTTCTAATACCCATGTCACCAATTAACTTAAGTGTTGGAGTCATTTGAAATTCGACAATATTTTCAATATGAAGATTGGCAGGATTAAAATAACCAAACAGGATATAGTTTGTCTGTTCATTTACGATATGCTTATAAGCAGCTCTTAAATCAAGTTCACTTTTTGTGATATCATCAGTGAAAAATGTTTTCAGTTTAACTTGTAAAGAATTCTTTTCATCAGCTTGATAAATAAATCCATTCTCTAAACGCATCCCAACTATTTTACTATCTAATAAGAAAAAGACTTGCCAATGATTATGTAAAGTTAAATTTTCATTGACTCTTTTATCTGTTAATATTTTCAAACCAGGAACATAAAAATCAGAAGGAATTTCTTCTGTTTCATACATCTGTAGCTGCCCAGTTATAATAAATCCGTTACGATCACGTAATTTTTGACGGTAATTAACAATAACATTCTGATTACCCTGAGCATTGCTTAAATAACCATTTATCTCTCCATTCTTAAGAATTCCAAAATTAAAACCTAATTCTAAATCAAGGCTATCCTTTACCATTTCACCAGCATAAAACTCCAGAAATTTTGTTTGAAAACTCATTTCCATCTGATTTAATTCCGTTTGAATAGCTGCCTTTTCCATCATGTCATCCCAGTAATAAATGTCGCGAGCATATGTATCTGCAACAAATCCCAAAGTCAGTAAACAAATCACAAAACCTGTAATAAATAATCCTCTTTTTTCCATTTAATAACCTCCCCGGTATATACACGATCGACCTCTAAAAAAAATAGATTACCTTACTTTTTCGACAGATAACTGATTATTTCCTTCCTTTTTTGGTGATGAATATCATTCACTTTTATCTAGAGATTTTTTCGCCATAATCGCAATAGATTCAGATTTTTCATGGTAAAGTGTTCCAGTAAGATCACTCCAGACCTCCTCTACAATAAAACCTGCTTTTTCCAATATTGGTGTAATAGTCTCAACTGAATAATAATGCTCCCAGATTCGGTATTGTTTTAAATTACCATCTTCTGTGATGACAATATATTGATCAAGATAAATTTCATCATCTGGATAATGAAAGACTTTGGAAAGCAGAAGATGAGGATTAGGATTCCAAAAACCACCATTTTGAAAACTCCAACTTTCCTGAATCTCCTTTGGATTATTTTTAGTAAAGAGATCAAATACTACTGTTCCTCCTGGCTTAAGTGCTCGATATATCTTTTTTAGTAAAAGATCACGATCTTCATCACATAACACGCCAAAATCACAATAAATAAGCGTTATAATATCAAAACGATCTTCAAAGTCCATAGTTAAATAATTTTGATTGATATACTCAATAGACTGATTATTCTCCTTAGCCTGATTAACAGCATAGTTTATAGAGTTTTCCGATAAATCCATTCCTGTTACATTCAGGCCATTTTGATAAAATCGAGTACAATAAAGCCCTGGACCACAGCCCAAATCCAAAATTTTCTCTCCACCTTTTACATTTAATCTCTTAACCAACCACTCCACTGATTGATCAATAATACTATGTTTACGGCTGGCAGCATCCCATTCAGGATGTAAATGAGCGGCTAGCATCTGTTCTGAGATGTGTGGATCATTCCAAAATAAAGCATTCCCTGGAGCGAAAATTTCTGGTTTTTCGGAAAGTTCTTTTATAAGATTTAAAGATAGTTTTCCGTTTTTTAAAAGATTCATTTTATTTAGCATATTACAGCCTCCTGTATTTACAACATATATAGTGTTAATATTTCTCTTCTTTAAAGAATAAACCTTCATAAATAAGTAAAAAACCCCTCTTCACATAATGAAGAGAGGTTATCAAAATGGGGGGAATTATTTATTTTTTTTCAATGACTGATATGAAAATGCATCTACTGGACAACTTGATTCGCACTCAAAACATACCAGACAATGAGTTGGATCAACAACAGCGCCTTTTCTTTTATCAACTACAATCGCATCACCTGGACAATTCTTTTCACAAACAGAACAGCTTGAACAACCAATCGGTTTTAGTCCTAATTTAGCAAATCTACTTGTAATACTGAACAATACTCCCCATGGACATAAGTATCTGTGCCAAGATTTTTCATTCAAAAATAAAGTTACTACTAAAGCTATTGGGATAATAATCAAAGGTAATGGGAATTTTCTTCCCTGAGTGATTGTATAAATAGTATACCCTAAACCAATTAAAAATAAACTAAAGACAAATCAACGTGGCTTTCCTGATTTTAAGAAACTTGGAACATCTTTTCTTTGAAGACCCAATTTTTTCTTTAGCCAATTTACTGGTCTTATCAAGGTATTGATAGGGCAGGCCCATCCACAATAAAACCTTCCAAAAAAAGTAGATAACAGGATCGAAATAAATATAAATCCCATCCAAAATTGTGCTTTACCTGTAACCATTAAAAATAGAAAAATACCGAGAAAAATAATTTGAATAAATAGTCTAAGTCTTGTCACGATTAAATCCTCCTGATACCAATTTTACCCTATACTGGTAAGGGGTATAATTATTATACATGATGTCTACTTTTTTGTCAATAATAAAACATCTTATAAATTTCAAGATAAACAAACTTATATTCTTGGACTAGAAATAATGTTTCACTAAAATAAAACGGTGATATAGAACTTCTTATAATGATTCTGCTTCCTTTAATAATTTTTCTTCACGAATATTTAATTTATTAATTAAAATACCCGTACCTTGATAACAGTATTTAGATGTAGTTGAACCATATTTTATAGATATTTTCATTTTTAAGACATCCTGCTCTTAATATACTTTGTTATATTGTCAATTGCTTCTTCACTACTTATTTGTCCTTTTAAATACTTAATACCACAAACAATATTAAATCTATTTATATCTAAATCTTCCACAGCTAAAGTTGCTCTAACATTTGCTATTGACCGTTTTCTTTCTTCTTTACTCATAACTTCTGTTTTCATAAAAATTACTACACTCCACTCAAATAAATTTTTTAGTATTAAGATAGCAATGAGTCTTCATATAATTATTATAATATTATTTTTTGATTGAGTCAAAATATTATTATTTAAAGCACAGAAAATACAAAGGATTCCTTAATATTCTATGCGAAAACTTGTCGAATAGTTTGTTAGATTAATGATTGTTACACAAAAACATCTAATTTAATGTTCAAATAGGTGGTCTTTCTTCACTGGTAAGTCTCCATGCATACTGAAATCTATCATCAAAAAAATGAACCAAGTAGCTCTTCATCGGTTAGATGAAAGATTTCATTTGAAATTAAAGCACCAATAATTACATTTATGGATAATTAAGTATTGAAGCCTTATCACTAAATAGAACAGAAAACCGTTTTTCATTAATTGCTAGAAAAATAACTTCCTGGAATATGTGTGCCCAGCTATTAAGCAAAATCTTTTTTAGATATTCAATTATATCATTCACAATCCAAACTGAAAGGTGTGAGTGTGATATGAGATGAGAATTGAAAGTCGATCAGGTATTACAGTACTATTTGGGGAAACTTCGTTTAATAATTTTGCCTGTGTTCCAGATTGTGGAGCAGGATGCCATCTTCTACAATTCAGAAAAACTTGATGCTGTTATGAATACTATTGATGCCATGACTGTCGCTAAAGCTTTGACTGTTGTATCCAAAGAACTACTTTGATATTGTTTCAACATATTTGTCCTTAAGCCCATAGTTGATTATTGCGGAATGGAAGGGTTCTGTCAAGGACACTTTCCCCTTGTCAAGTTCCTGGAATGGAGTATAATTTTAAAAGGACTTAAGACAGTTTGGGGTATTCTTTTATACTGGAAGAATACTCTTTTTTCTCTAATGTACTGCCAAATTTCTTGTCAAACTGGCTGCCATTTTCTTTGTCTCATAACAGCACTGAGTTATCAATATAATAGCTTCACTATAAACTTCAGTCGATAACCCTGCAGCATTAGTTACTTTTAAAGTGATATAAATATTATCTCCATCTAAGTCCTCTAAATCTTTAAAGACATATCGGTTAAGTAATGTATCTGTCCATTTAAGAAGTTCATCTTATCTCTGGAATAACCTAAATCTTCAGCTTGCCAGTCAATAATTACCTCATCGGCAATACTATATTTAGGTACATTAAACTCAACAACTTCTGGCTCTGTCGTATCAACTAATATACGTGGACTCCAGATATCTATAAAAGTTCCATCTTCTAATTTTGCTTCAGCTTTAAGATAATATTTCTCACCCTGACTAAAGGCATAAGATATTGTTCCACTATAATCGTTCAACTCTGTTGTAATAATCTCAGAATAGACCTCTGCTAATTCACCATCACTTTCATGGTAGAGAGTACAATGATATTCAATAACAGCCAACTCTCCACTATAAGTTAACTGAATAGGTAAATCAGTTAAACTTGTAAGATATGGATTTATAGTTATCTCAGGTCTGGAAGCTAAACTTAAATCAATTATGATCGAGTTAGCGTTAACGATGTATGAAATTACATGACATATTATTCTACTAAAAAAAGTGCCTGATTAAAAATTATCAGACACCTTCTTATTTTAACTTACTTTTTCTTCACAACATTAATCCCGAATTATTCATGAAACTTAAAAATAAAAGGATACATCATATTAACATACTCTAAGTTCAAATAAATGTAAAAATTGTTTGACGGATTCGTTTTCATTATGTATTCTCAAAAAAAGAAAGTCAGATGAACCATTATTCCTAAAAAAGTATAAACCTATCCCTTGGTCATGCTTTCTGAATTTTGATTTTACAAAAATGACGTCGTTACTGTCATCCAAATGAAGGTAATAGATCTATCCGTTCAAACAGATCAACAAAAAAACGTTTGTATGGATAGCTACTACAAAGTTTAAACATACTATATCTCCCTAAGCAGATAAAGCGACCAGCCACTTTCGTGAGCAATGTTCGTAGCGTATGCATTCGTTTTGGCTTGTCATTTTCCAAAAAGCACAACCGTCTCATGAGGTTGTTTAGGTTGTAAGCTAAAGCCATCTGCATCAGCCGATTAGCATTTGTTATATAAGAAGAATGGCTTAAGGTATCCATCCCAAAATCAAGTTTTGCTTCTTTAATAAAGTTTTCCATAGTGCCACGTTTGCTATAGAATCTGATAACATCTTTGGCACTAGCTTCCAGAGAAGTAACTACGATAATATGTCTTGGCAGAAGTTCATCTGTTTTTCTTTGGATTTTGCAAACGACTCGGCGCTCCCTATCCCAGCTCTTCGCACGGTACATAAATTCACCGTAAAGGGTATGCATTTTTGTATAATCGGAACCATAGTGATCATAAAACTCTTCAGTGAGTTTTTTAGACAACTTTGAAAGAGTGGCGTTTGCCTTTAATCGAATGGCATATGCAACGCTCTGTTTTTCGGCTTATTCATAAAGCTTTGGCATAGCAAAACCACTGTCAGCACGAATAACCAAAGAGGTGTTTTTATGCATTTTTCTATAGCGTACAAGAATAGGACCCATAAAACTGGTAACATTCCTGGAGGTGTAAACATTGCCACTTCTAAGTTTTGCCTTGATGAGATCGCCAGTCAGTCCATCGAACACCATGAGTGGGTGGAAACCAGTAGAACTGTAATGAAAATTATAAGCGGAACCATATTGTTTTCCATAGGTGTTGATGTGTGTGGAATCAAGGTCAAAAATAATAGATTCAGGACGCTCTATTTTGTAAGCACGATCAAGAAGTTCTGTATTAATGCATTCCATCATCTTAAAAGTACTTTTATTGAGCTCATTATTTCGTCTGGAAACTGTGGGCTGTGAAGCGAGTCTATCAGTCTTTAAAATTTCTTTAAAGACAGGATCCACTCGCAATTCATCAGAGGCATTATCCGTATGATAGTCAGCAATGAATTTATAGACATTTTGCAGGATCACATCAGCCCTCTTGTAAGTCAAATGCGATTCAACAATCTCATCATTTTCAAAAGTTTCTTTAACGAATTTGCTGAATCCAATTTTTTCATCGAAACTTCTATAAGCTAAAAGTCCTGAATCAGAAGATAGATTACCACCTTCGAAATTTATTGAAAGTTTGTTATTGAAATTTAGTGATTTAACCTGTATAATTATCATAGAAAAGAGCCCTCTTTCTTTTTATTTTTTATCACCCAATGGGTGAAAGATTCTTATAGGCTACGTATTTGATTTTAGCTGTATATAGCTGTTTTTATACTGCTACGTGAATAATTCGGGCTTATATATATTTCCTATCTCAACATCATAATCTACATACTCAAAATGAGCTTCAGTATTATCAAAGTTAAGATACTCTGAGCCATTAGACCACTTGGGTTCACGATACATACGATAATGGGTTACATCTTCCTCTTCATTCTTATCCCATGTTAAGATAACTTCTTTAGGCCCAGCCACTCCCTTAAAACCCCCAACCTTATCAATAGCCTTCACATAAACCGTATGTACTCCATCTTCCAAATCAGGTAAAGTATATGGACTCTCTATAACTCTTAACTCTTCACCCTCAACTCTTAACTCATAATGATCTATTCCCGAATGAGTATCTGTAGTCTCAAAACTAATAACTGGCTGTACATTCTGTGTCCAACTTGCTGGTTCTGTTACAGGTTGAAAACTCTCAGGAACAGTTGTGTCCACAAATACATTTACAGAACAAACCCTACTCCACCCAAGATTATCTACAGCCTTAACCTCAACCAAATGCACCCCATCTTCTAACCCAGACAAAGTGTATGGACTCTCTACAACTCTCCATTCTTCATTCTCAACTCTTAACTCAAAATGACTAACTCCTGCATAATCATCTGTTGTCTCAAAACTTATCACAGGTTGAGTAACCTGACTCCAATCTGCTGGATCAACTATCGGTGTAAATTGATTTGGAGGTGTAAGATCACGAATTATCTCAAATTCCCGTTCCAACACATTCCCCGCTGCATCCTCTACCTCTACTGTAAAACAATTCTCTCCCTCCAACGGCAAGTCAAAGGTTTCTGCAAAATATCCCTGTATCACAGGTATCTCTTTATCATTTATCTTCAGCACAACCAGACTATAATCATAAACCTGACCTGAGATCAGAACCGAATCAACTCCCAGAATCTGACCATCATAGTCCTGATCAAAGTACAAAAGTGGTGCATTTTGATCATATATAACTCTAACCTCATCTTCTCCAACCAATTCCTTCAAACTCACAGCTTTAACTTTAATCAAATTCAGCCAAGGTTGAAGATTATAGTTAAAAGAAAACTGCTTGTCATAATAGAAAATAGGAACTTCATTCACTGTTAAGTCATAACTATCCTTATCCACTGTACCTTCAACCAAAACCTGTCCAACATTTGTATAGATTCCATCCATAGGTGAATTAATCTCTACTTCTGGAGGAGATTCATAGTTAATAAGTACTTCTAGGGACTTGTAGGAGTTTGCACATTGCTGATACACTGTATTTGTGAGCATTATTTTTAATCACATTTACTTTCGTCCTAATATCAGCGCGGCTTGCTTTAAAATGTCATTCTCCATCTTTAATTGTTGATTTTCTTTTCTTAGTTTAATAAGTTCATTTTCTTCAGGGGAGCGATTATCTTTTTCTTTGAAAGAACCAGTACTTTGACTTCCTTTGATCCAAGTATTAAAAGCTGTTGGAGTCAGATCATATTCTAACATGATGTCTTTTTTAGATTTACCACTTTCATATAATTTGACCATTTGTTCTTTAAATTCTTCTGTATAAGTTCTTCTTTCTCTTTTAGTCATATAAACGTCTCCTTATAATGTATTGTTTTTAGTTTACATGACCTTAATTTATTTGTCTAGTTTATTGTAACCTATCCACTTTTGAATCCAATACCTTAAAGTATATCTATTTAGATTATTAGCTTCACACCAGACTTTTGCTGTTTGCCCACTACTTCTATAATCTGCAACATGTTGTTCACACTTTTTCCTTTTTGTTATCTCCATCAATAATAGCCTCCTTAATCCTTTTAGGCTAATATATCTAGATTTTAATTGTAAAAAAATGTGGGGAGTATTTGACGCTTACAAATATAGTTTTAATATTAGTATTGTAAATAAAAAGAGCCAATAATATAAAATATAATTATTGGCATAATATAAAATTTATTTACTTATTCACTGCATCTTTTACAAAATCACCACTTAAGAAAATCTATTTTTTTGCAGTACTTTTAATGATACATTTATTTAATAACAAAATATAATTTTTCATAAATACTCTTATATTTTAACTAAAATTTTATCTATATATCTACCAAATCTATCTGAATCCTCTTTTTTAATTTCTATAAGTAAAGATAAAATTATTTGTTTAGTGTTTTCCTCTACTTTTGCTAATATATTTTCGTAAATTTCTCTCGAATCATCATCATTTAATATTCTATAATGCAATATCTTTGTCCATCTCTTCGCTTTAATCATCATATGCGGTACTGCCTTAACTGTTTCTAATATCCCTTTTTCCATTTCAAAATCCTCAATTAAATGTACCAATCCAAACATTACTTCTTCATCTTCAGTATTATCATCGAAAACTTCACACAAGTTAGCTATCACATTACTGTCATTTACTTCCGCTAAATTTCTTAGTCCTAATTCAAAATTATCAAACTCTTCTTTGTTCCTAATTAATCTATTTTGTTTCAATCTCTTAATTTCCATTTGAATATCTTTCATAGTTTTCATTTTATTGTGCTCCTTTATTAAAAATATTTGGCATATATTCTATATATGTTTTTGAATACTTTCTTAGCTGAGGTAATATTTCTTTATATAATCCCTGTTGTTTATAAATATTTCTTAAATTTTTAATATCGTATGCTAATGCATCTCTTGGTGAAAGAGAATAATAAAATTCTTTTTGTATATTTGTCATATTTCTACCATATGTATCTGTTAATCTATGCCTACCACCAACTTTAGGTTGTTCCATATTTATACTTAGCCCTTCACCCTTAGTAACATTATACTGTCTCATATATTTATCAGATGGCATATGATGCGGAGTAATATCGTCTCCTCTCTTACCGGTTTTAATTAATTCATCATAATTTCCTATATTGCCTTCACTGGGTAATAGTTTCGTCCCCTCAACAAACTCACCAGCAACTTCAGCACAAGGATTCGAACCCGTATTATGAACTAATACTGCATATTCAGAAACATAATATGTATGCCAATCTTCAACTTCAAAGTTATATACCTTAACTGGTTTCTCTAACTTCTCTTTCTTAATATCCTTTATCTCTACTTCCTCACCTGAAATCAGCTTTAGCTTATCACCCACTATCAGATCTTTTGCTTCTATCCATCCCTTACCTACTACATAAAATGGGTGTGGAAGAGTTGTCTTTATTTCTGTATCCTCAAATGAAATATGTAGTAAAATATATGAATCATTTATAAATATATTCTTTACTTTCTTTAATCCTTTTTCTCCTGTATCAACATTTTCAGAATATACTTCATCACCTATTTTAATACCTTTAATCTGCTTAAAGCCTTTTTTTGTGCTAACGAGTGTTTCTTCCGTAAAACAGATATTTGGAACACCTAAATCTATACCTGTCAACTGCTTAATTCTATCACCGTCAATACCAAGCTTGTTTAACCCCTGAGCAACGACCTTCGCACCATATTTATCTATCAAGTCACCCGCTGCACTTGCTGTCAAATCTCCTACAAATCCCATTGCAAAGTCCATAAATGCCTGATCTACTGAATAGTCATTTCCTTCATGAAGAGTATTTACCACTATATCTCCTACCGCG
>JAGMES010000009.1 GCA_023128035.1 Halanaerobiales bacterium
AGACATCCTTTTCTTTTTTTAAAAAGTATACAGCATTTTTCTTAATTTGTAAAGTTAATTTTTGGAATCGTGGAAATTATTATTTGTACATCCCTTAGTTTGTTAGATTGCTCTGCTTCTTGGGATGATAGATTAAAAATGAGTGCCATCCAATGAAAAACTGCGATCCAGGAAATTAAGATTCTTATTTGTTTTCTATTTTAGCATTTATTTTCTATTCCTCTTCAGTTATGACAATCTTGTTCTTTGTGTCTCCATCATTTACAGATACTTCATCATAACCATTTGGATTATTAACTTGCCATTTCCAGGCATCACGGCACATTTCTTCAATATCTTTCTCAGCAACCCATCCAAGTCCATTCTTTGCCTTTGTAGGATCTGCATGGCATTTATCGATATCTCCAGATCTTCTATCAGTTAAGACATATGGAATCTTCCGTCCTATAGCTTTTTCAAAATTTTTAACTACATCGAGTACACTATATCCAACACCTGTCCCAAGGTTATAAGCCTCTACTCCATTTGTTGTCATAATTTTTTCCAATGATCTTAAATGTCCTTTAGCAAGATCGACAACATGAATATAGTCTCTAACACCTGTTCCATCATGAGTATCATAATCATTTCCGAAGACACTTAACTTGTTCCTTTTTCCAACAGCCACTTGGGTAATATAAGGCATTAAATTATTCGGTATGCCATTTGGGTCTTCACCAATTCTACCACTCTCATGAGCCCCAATAGGGTTAAAATACCTAAGTAACGCAATGCTCCAATCATTGTTGGAAATATAAAGATCATTTAGAATTTCTTCTATCATCAACTTTGTGCGCCCGTAAGGGTTTGTAGCACTAAGTGAAGATTCCTCAGAAATTGGTACACATTCTGGCTTTCCATATACTGTAGCAGAAGAGCTAAATACCATTTTAGTCACATCATATTTCTGCATTACTTCACAGAGTATCAAAGTTCCAGTAATATTATTATAATAATAGCGAAGTGGAATTTCTACTGATTCCCCTACTGCCTTTAATCCTGCAAAATGAATTACAGCATCAATCTTGTTCACAGCAAATACTTTTTCTAACTCTTTTTTATCTAAAATATCTACCTCATAGAACTTCAATGCCTTACCAGTTATTTCTTTTATTCGTTTTAAGCATTCTGGCTTACTATTAGAAAAATTATCCACAATGATAATCTCATGCCCTGCATTCATTAGTTCAACACATGTATGGCTCCCAATATAGCCTGCACCACCAGTTATTAATATAGACATATATATCCTCCATTTTCAGAAAACTTTTATCTTTATTTTAAGCAGTATCTTTTTTAAACTTTCTTTTAAGTGTATTAACTATAGTTTCTACATCTTCTATTTTCATAAAGTAAATGATTATAAAATATATTAATACACCTATACCTATAGCAACTATAAGTGCTGAGTTAGCACTTATATTATTAAGCAATGTATTATACGTAATTTTTGAAATTATACCCATAACCAATGAAGCGCATAGGATTTTTATAAAAGAAATGATTATGTTCTTCAAACCGAATGAGCCTATTTTTGCCCTTAGACTGATGAATAGTAGCAGACTACAGAATATAGCCGAAATACTCGTTGCTAATGCAAGACCACCTATTCCCAAAAACTTGGACAAAATAATATTTAAAACAATATTCATAACCATAGCTATAGCAGCATTAATCATAGGTGTCTTCGTATCTTGCAGGGAATAAAACGCCCTTGACAATACTTCTCTAAGTCCAAATCCAACCATCCCAATAGCGTAAAAAAATAAGGCATAAGAAGTCATGGATATTGCATTAGAATCAAATGCTCCTCTGCCAAATAATAAACTAACTACTGGTTCTGTAAATACCATAGCTCCAATTGTAGCTGGTATGACTAATAAGTTAATGCCGCCTATAGCCTCTGATACTGACTTTTTAAGCCCTACTATATCATCTTCTGCTGCCATTTTAGATATCATAGGGTACATAGCTGTAGATATAGATAAAACAAAAATACCTTGGATAAATGCATTTAATCTGTTAGCATAGTTAAGAGCAGATATACCCCCTATTGCAATTTGAGAGGCCAAAGTTCTATCAACAAGTACATTTATTTGATTTACAGACACTCCAATTATTACAGGTAACGCGATATGGGCCATGCGTTTTATATGTTTGTCCTCTATATCAAGTATGAATTTATACTTATATCCTTTTTTATATATAAAAGGCAATAGAAGAAATAGCTGAGAAGCGATACCTATAACACTCCCTATAGCAAGAATTATTACATCTGTATTTGAACTTAGAAATATTGATAATATTATAAAGAAATTAAGAGGGAATCCAACTAATGCTGGTATAGCATAACTACCCTTAAGCTGAAGAAATCCCTTAAATATATACATAAGCCCTGTAAAATATATCCCCCATAAGCTTATTCGTGTAAATTGCACTGCTAATGCTAAGGTTTCTCCTTCAAAGCCTGATGCAAATAATTTTACAATTTGCTCAGTAAATAAAAGCCCCATAGTAACTATAATTGTACATATTACCAACAATATATTTATAAGATTATTAGTATACCTATTTCCTTCTTTCTCTCCATAATTTTGTTCTATCTTACTATACATAGGTATATATCCCGTAGATATACCTATTCCTACAATACCAAATATTGCCATGGGTATTGTTAAAGATATTAAATAAGCATCACTTACGTTAGATGCTCCATAAAAATATGATAAAGTTATATCTCTGGTAAATCCAATTATCTTAGATAAAATGGTTATTATCATTAAAATCAGTGCTGTTTTTTTCATTAAGTTTACTCCATTACAGTTTATTCTTTAATATGACATGGACATAATGTTAACAGAATAATTCTTTTATTTTGTATCAGTATATTTAGATTAGAGATACCTTAAAATGCTAGTTTAATATCCATTTATAATTTAATACACTACAAACCATTATTTTTATTAAAGTTCGTAAGCCCTTAATATAATTTCCATAGCTTTTTTGCCTTCTTTTCCGTCAATCAATGGCTCAGTATTATTATTTATAGCATCTATAAAGTTTTTATAAAGTGGTGTATGCCCTTTACCATATACGCTGTCTATTTCTGCACTTTCATCTTCTTTATCATAGTCTTTTTCGTCAGCAAACTGCCATGTCTTAATCTCGTTAACAGCTAATCCACCTATTACTGCAGTTCCTTTTTCTCCAAATATACTTAAGGTTTCTTCTAAGTTTTTAGGATATACACAAGCACTTCCTTCTACTATACCAATAGAACCATTTTTAAATCTAATAAGTATAACTCCAAAATCTTCCATTTCTATATCTCTTAAAAAGGTATCTCTCTCTGCATGAATTCTTTCAACTTCTGATCCCATCATCCACTGCAGAAGATCTATATTGTGAATACACTGATTCATCAGTGTTCCACCATCTAATTCCTTAGTTCCTCTCCACGATGCTTGTTTATAATAATTATCATCCCTTGTCCATAAAATCCTAGCAGTTCCATTTATAAGTTTTCCAAATCTACCTTCTTCGATAGCTCTTCTTAATTTTTGAATTGGTGGATTAAATCTATTCTGATGAGATACACATACTTTTTTGTTTTTTACTTTTGCTAAAGCAATAATATTATCAGCATCTTTTACAGATAATGACATTGGTTTTTCAATAAGTACATGTGTATCTTTGTTTAAACAGTCTATAGCATGTTTTGAATGATAGCCACTTTCTGTCGCGATAGTTACCACGTCAATATCCTCATTTTCTAACATTATCATGTAATCTGTATAAACCTTTATATCAACTTTTTCTATTGCACTTTCATATTGATTTTTTTTTTAACAGCTTTATCTTCTTCTATATCACATACTGCTACTAACTCTGTTTCTTCTTTATTATCAATCAATGCTTCTATATGTTTATATGAAATTCTTCCACAACCTAATAAGGCAAACTTTAATTTTGACATTTATTTCACTCCTATAGTAACTCTATATTTTCTCTATTCTTAACATTTTTCATAGCATTCTTAGTATCAAATATACATTTTGAATTAGCTTGTACAAAATCATAATCAACAGTAGTATGAGCTGATGTAATTACAACCAAGTCCGCATCCTGAAGCAATTCTTTATTAAATTCTTTTATGCATGTTTTTGATTTTCCATTGAACTTATATTCATCTACAAATGGGTCGTAAAAATCTACAATACAACCTTCTCTTTCAAAGTTTTCTATAACCTTTAAAGCAGGGCTTTCTCTATAGTCATCTATATCTTGTTTATAAGCTACTCCTAATATCAAAATCTTTGACCCATTAAGAGGTTTTTTGAATTTATTTAATATCTTAGTACTTCTTTCTAATACATACTCTGGCATATAATTATTTATTTCTCCTGATGTTTCAATTAGTCTAGTATGGTATTCATATTCTCTTGCTTTCCAAGTAAGGTAGTATGGATCTAACGGAATACAGTGACCACCTAAGCCTGGACCTGGATAAAATGCTTGAAATCCATACGGTTTAGTTTTAGCAGCTTCTATAACTTCCCAAACATTAATACCCATTTTATTACATATTATTGCCATTTCATTAGCTAGACCAATGTTTATATTTCTATATGTGTTTTCTAGTATTTTCTCCATTTCTGCTACCTTTGGCGATGATACCTCAAAAATATCACCATCAAGTACATTTCTATACATTGCTGCTGCTATTTCTGTTGCATCTTTTCCTAGCCCGCCTACCACCTTAGGAGTATTTTTAGTTTTATAAATTAAATTGCCTGGATCAACTCTTTCAGGCGAAAAGGCTAAATAGAAATCTTCACCACATTTTAGTCCAGATCCTTCTTCTAAAATTGGAAGAAGCAATTCTTCTGTTGTTCCAGGATAAGTAGTACTTTCAAGAACAACAATGGAACCTTTTTTTAGAAATTTTGAAATTTCTTCAGTAGATGTTTTAACGTAACTGATATCAGGTTGTTGGTATTCATCAAGTGGTGTAGGTACACATATAGCTATAAAGTCAACGTCTCTTACTATTGAAAAATCTGTTGTAGCATATAGTAACCCTTGTTTTACAATATCTTCAAGTTCAGAATCAACTACATCACCTATATAGTTATGACCTTCATTCACCAACTTTACTTTTGACTCTTGCACATCAAAACCAATTGTTTTATAGCCTGCCTTAGCTTTTTCTACAGCAAGTGGTAACCCTACATAACCTAGTCCTATAACTGCTACTATAGCAGATTTATCTTGGATTTTCCTTAAAAGATTATTTTTAATTATATGTGTATTGTTCATATTCTCTACTCCTTTGGGCTTAGATTTTCATTTATCATCTCGTATTCTTTATTGCATGATTTACATATATATTTATCTTCTATATTTTTCAATCTATTTCCGCACTTGCATACATAACCTATTATTCTAGCTGGATTACCTATTACCAATGCATAATCTGGAACATTTTTAGTAACTACAGTACCTGCTCCAATAAAGGCATATCTTCCTATATCATTACCACAAACTATAGTAACATTTGCGCCAATGGATGCTCCTTTTTTTACTACTGTTTTTCTATACTCATTTTTTCTTTCTATAAAGCTTCTTGGATTAATTACATTGGTAAAAACACAAGAAGGGCCTAAAAATACATCATCTTCACATATTACTCCTGTATATACAGATACATTATTTTGTACCTTTACATTGTTTCCTAAAATAACACTAGGGGAGATCACAACATTTTGTCCAATATTACATTTTTCGCCTATAATCGAATTTTCCATTATATGAGAAAAATGCCATATTTTAGTATCTGTTCCTACTTCACAAGGTTCATCTATATAGCTTGATTCATGAACGAAATACTTTTTTACATTCATCTTATTCACCAAACTTTTTAAAGTTTTCTACTATGTGTTCTTTTTCTTCATCAGTTAGTTCTGCAAACATAGGAATTGCAAATGTTCTTTTAGAAAGATACTCTGCGTTAGGAAAAACACCTTCTTTATATCTTAAGTTTAAATAAGCTTTTTGAAGATGCAGAGGAACAGGATAGTAAATTCCTGTAGCTACTCCATTTTCTTTTAGATAGTCTACTAGCTCTTCTCTTTTTTCTGATTGAAGTATATACATATGATATACATGTTTTGTATTTTCATCTTCATAAGGAGTAACCAGGTCAGTATTTGCTAATTTTTCATTATAAAAGTTAGCATTTTCTCTTCTCCTATTATTCCAGCCATCAAGTAAAGGAAGTTTTACTCTTAATATAGCTGCTTGAATTTCATCTAGTCTTGAATTGTGTCCGATAAGGTAATTATAGTATTTTAATGGGTTATAGACTGTATTATCTGTAGTTATAACCTCTTCAACTTCTTCAGTTATGTTATTTAAAATGTTAAATGCTTTTATGCCATTTTCTCCGCTTCCATGTGTTCTTAAGCCTCTGCATATGATTGCTAAACTATCATCACTAGTTACTATTATTCCCCCATCTCCAGCACAACCAAGATTTTTAGTAGGAAAAAATGAAAAGCAAGCTATATCTCCTAAAGTTCCAACTTTTCTACCTTTATACTCTCCCCCTACTGCTTGGCATGCATCTTCTATAACCTTCAATTTATATCTTTTAGCTATCTCGTTTATTTCATCCATATCTGCACTTTCTCCAAAGATGTGTACAGGCATGATTGCTTTAGTCTTTGAAGTTATTTTTTCTTCTATTTTGGAAGGGTCAATATTAAATGTATCCAATCTTACATCTACAAATACAGGGATAGCCCCTACAGCAGATATGCTTTCTGCTGTAGCAAAAAATGTAAAAGGAGTAGTAATTACTTCATCGCCTTCATCAATTCCTAAAGCTTTGAGGGCTATTATTAAAGCATCAGTGCCATTTGCTACAGATATAGAGTGTTTTGTTCCAATATATTCAGCGAATTCATTTTCGAATTTTGTCACATTTTCACCCATAATATATTTTGCAGATGATAGTATATCTAAAACCTTACTATCTGTAATATCTTTAATAGTCTCATATTGTTTTTTTAGATTTATTAATGGTATTTGCAAAATTTCCACCATCTTTCACATTTAGTCTTGTCTCCAAGAATTATTTCTTCGAATTTAAGTTTTTTACTTAAAACATCGTTTCTATAAGATCATCTTTCAAAACTTATAAATACTGTTTCTTCACGATTAGAATAAATGCCTTTTAAAAACATCCGTATTTATAATAAAATATCAAATACACATTTAATTCTCACCTTCAAAACCATCTACTACACCTAAAATTCAAAATTATTTTGTCCAAAGATCAATCAAATACTCTAAAAACCTTTTAATATTATGATTTTTTATGGTTTCATTCATAGCTTTTTCCGCCTTAGTATCTAACTCCCTCTCATTTTCAATTAGATTGATTATGGCATCAGCTAAACAAGTTTTGTTGGGTTTAATAAGCTTGGAGTATTTTTCATTTACAATTTTTCTTGTGTCTCCAACATCCGTTGCAATTATTGCATTTTTCGTGCCTATAGCCTCTAACAGTGATTGCGAGGGATAATTTTCATGTTGTTGTAAAGAAACGAATATTTTAGACTTTTTTAATACCCTTGAAGTATCCCCCTTATCAAACACAATTAAATCTGATAGATTTTTTTTAGTAACGTAAGACTCTAAATCATTCTTTAAAGGGCCATCACCAAAAATATAATATTTCCATGATAATGCTTTTGAAAATTTTCTTACATTAACAATCTCGTTGATTGTTTCCAAATACAGCAGAGGATTCTTATCTCTAATTAACCTCCCGGAAAAAACTATAATATCTTTTTTATCAGATGGAGAAAATTTATCATAATCTGTAAAAGAACATGGAGTACAGAATATTTTTTTGCTCTTTAGTTTAATATTTGAATATAAAGAATCAATATAATCAGAACAACTTAACAACAATTTATAAATTAACTTATCAGAAAACTTTAAGTTAATATCATAAGCAAATAAATAACTTGCTATAGTAGATACTACTTTTACATTATATTTCTTCCTTTTAAAAAATAGAAAAAAATATAATAAAAATAAAGTTTTCTGTATTAAAACCAAATGTACAACTTTAGGTTTCTCTTCAATTATAGTCCTAATTGCAAATAGAGAAAACCAAAAAAAGTTAAATCTACTTCTATCTTTATAAAGTTTTATTTTATCAGAATTAGAGATTAAATTCAGTTCTTTAGCTGATTCGTATAAGCCACTATTAATAACTAATTCAACACTTATATCTTGTCTATTGCTCATTTTAGTGAATACTCTCAAAAATCTTCTTTCTGCACCGCCTCCTCCATGAAGTGATTTTACATTCATAATTAAGAAAACTCGCATACTTTATCTCCTTTAATCAGATTAGGATTATTAATTATAACCACTACAATCCCTAAAATAATCCAAAATACATCAAACCCATTAAGAACTCTCGATGGTACATTTGTCCATAAAAAGAAAGTTGTTAAGTTTATTGCTGCAACACTCCCAATAATGTACTCCGTGGAGGTATTCCGAAAACGAATAATTATTCGTAGCAATTTAATTAATGCATATATATAAATACCTAAAGTAAATAAAATTCCCGCTACCCCAAATTCTACAGCTATTTCCATTAGCAAAGAATGTGGGTTAATTGAAATACCACGTTTTATCATACCAAATGTTGTAGCTTGTCCAGCACCAACTCCAATAATTGTATCTGTAAAGATCGAAAAATAAATCGATAAAATCTCTATTCTATCAAGTGGTATAATACTCTTTTGTAAGCTAAATCTACTTATTTTACGAAAAATATACTCATATTCCAAGAATTTATTTAGAAGAATTCCAGGAGATATTACTGTTAGTAATACAGGTAAAATCAATATTTTCTTCCTATGTTTTTTGTCAAGAATTACATAAGATAAAGTCAAATTAAGTGCCAAAGTTATATAAGCTCCAATAGATCCTGTTGAAATTATTAAAATTGTATTGATAATCATTGATAACAAATACTTTATTCTCCCCTTTTTTTCACTCATAAATTTAATAAAGATGAAAGGTGCTATTAGACTCAAAAAAACACCATAATCATTTTGATTAAAGAACAATCCTAAAGGAACTTTGTTTATTGATTGAGTATAATTGTAAATATTTGCATATTTTAGATGGATTCCAAAAATCACTTCAAAACAACCTAAAATAATATTTAAAAACCAATAAAAAGTCACTATTTTTTTTATCCAATTAAAATCTTTATTCCTCTGAATTATAAATATAATTACAAAACCTTGAAAAATATAATACATATATTTAATTCCACTTACCAAATGGAAACTATCAAAAATTATATAGGGAAAAAAACCTAAAATACAAATTAACAAAAATATAAAAAAACTTTTTTTTGTAAAAGGGATTGTACCTTTTATCATCAAAATAGTAATATAAATTAACATAAACAAGTTTGATACCTTTAAAAAAGAATTATGATTAAAAGATAGATAAATACCGAATAAAATTGATATAATTAAAATTGTTTCTATTTTTTTTAATTTCATAGTTATTCTCCTAATTACTAACTAGTTTATTATAAATAGCATTCAATCTTTTTGAATTTAAATCTACACAAAATTTATTTTTAACTGTCTCTCGAAGTAAATATGGATCAAAATTCTCGTAGGAAGTCATAGCTATCTCCATTTTTTTATATAAATCCGATACATTCTCAGTTTCAAACAAATAACCATTAATTTCATTATTAATTATTTCTGGAATTCCACCAACACTTGCTCCAATAACTAATTTTCCCATTGCTAAAGCTTCAATCAACACTGTACCTAAGCCTTCTCTATGGCTTGGTAACACTAAAATATCGTGGTCTGCTAACACGTCAGGAAGTTTATCATTTTCAACTGCACCTAAAAAAGATATCTGTTCTAAATTTAACTCATTACAAATTCTTTTCAATACTCTTAGTTGATCACCAGTTCCACAAAATGTAAGTTTACATTCGTATCCTTTTGCTATCAATTTCGAAAATGCATTTATTAAATCATTGATTCCTTTAGATTGAAGCAAATTGCCTACAAAAATAAACCCTATCTTAGTAGTCTTTTTATTTTTATTTTCATTATTAATTATATTAAACTTTGAAAGATCTATACCCGTATACAGAACTTCTACTCTTGTCTCCGGATTTTTATCATTTATAACTTTCTTTAATCCATTAGAAACCGCCAATATAGAATCAGCGTTTTTAAATATATAATTGCTAATTTCTTTCATTTGATTGTTTAAATTTGAATAATACATTATATCACTTCCATGAACAGTAACAACACTTTTAATTCCTTTTTCTGTACATGCTCTTACCGCAGCATAACCAGTATGAACTGCACCATGTGCATGTACAATATCATAATTCGTATCACTAAGTATTTTTTTAAATTTTTTATATAGCATTTTACACATTGAAGAAGTGTTTAAGTTTCTAGGGAGCGTAAACACTTTAATTAAAGATACTCTTACACCATCATATAAATACTCTCCAACAAGATTCTCATATTTTAAGTATTTTCTATTTACAAATTTCAATATCTTAGGTGCAAAAGGAATAACTCTTATTACATCTATCGTAACATTTTGATTACTTCTCTTAATTGCTTTTACCTGTTGATGGATAAAGATTCCACCATAAGGGTCATTATCCGAGGGATAAGATGGGGCTAAAATTAGTATTTTCATTAAATCACTCCTCCCAATTTATTTTAATTAAACAGATAATTTGAGTAAACCTCTTCCATTTCTTTTATAACATTATCGATCATATACTTTTTCACAATTTCAGTATTCTTTCTCCCAAGTTTCTGTCTTAGTTTTTCTGAACTATAAAGTTTCTCAATTGCTTTTGTAAAACCACCAATATCATCAATTCCAACAACATACCCATTCTCATCAACACTTACTAAATCACGATTTCCCCTACAATCCGTAACAACAAGAGGCAAGCCAGTTGCCATTGCTTCCATAACATTTACTGGTAATCCCTCACGTTTTGATGATGCAACAGCAACATCAGATATTTTTAAAAGACTTTCAATATCTTTACGAAAGCCTAAGAATTCAACATTTTTAACTAAATCTAGCTTAATAACTTGTTCTTTGTATTGTTTTGCTAAAATTCCATTCCCCGCAAGCAAAAGTTTTACAGGAATCCCGCTATTTCTGAGTGAATTCACTACTTTTATAAGCATATTCTGATTTTTATTTTGGTTTAGTTCAGCTGCATAGAATAAAATGAAATTTTCGTTACTATATCCATATTTCTTTCTCAATTCATTTTTTGCTTTAATAGTTTGAGGTGAAAATTTATATAAATCAATTCCAACACCATGCACTTTAAATACTGAATTTGATTTTCTTAATTTCATTTTATTAGCTGAATCATAGTCTTCTTTATTAATAGTAATTAGTCCATCAGTCCATTTTGCAGCCATTTTTTCCATGAAATAATATATAATCCAATTTTTTAATGTCGCTCCTTTAAAAAAATGAAATCCATGTGCAGTATATAATATTTTCAAGTTAGAGATATTTCTACATGCAAATCTACTTAAAAAGGATGCTATAGGGGTGTGGGTATGTACTAGATTATATTCTTCCGACAGAACTAATCTTTGTATTTTTTTATACGCTACATAATTCTCTTTCTTTAAAGGAGATCGTTGAAATTCTATATTATGCACTTTACATTCAAGGCTTAATAGTTCAGAATTTATTTCTCTTACAATATTACAAGCAACGTCAACTTCATGTCCTTGCTCAATTAGAAATTTTATATGTGGAATTAGGAATGCATTAATAGTGTTTGATACTGTGGTAACATATAAAATTTTCATCTTAGTTCTCTTCCCTTTTAAAACTATTTCTGTATCCACTTAATTTTTTGGTCACTATCTCAACGCCTTCTTTGCTTAAATTGCTACTACAAGGCACATTAATCAAATTCTTCTCATAAAACTCAGCCTTTTCTAACTGATAACATTGACTATTCAAATATGGCTTCTGCTTATGAATCAATCCCCATAGTGGTCTTGTCTGAATATAATTATCTTTCAACTTACTAAGCAGTTCATCCCTATCCATACCATACTTCTCTTTATCAACAATAATCGAATAAAACCAATGATTAGCTCTTGTATCTGCTCTAAATGGTAGCAATGTAAGCCCTTCAATACTTTCTACAGCTGCTTTATAAAGGGTATAGTTTTTTATCTTTGTTTCTATAAAGCTCTCAAGTCTATCTATTTGATCTGTCCCAAATGCTGCTTGAATATTAGTCATTCTATAGTTATAACCAACTTCATCATGTATAAAATATAGTGGATTAGTTTTGGCTTGTGCACCTAGGAATGATACTTTTTCGAGCAATTGTTGATATTTTGAAACAATCATACCACCTCCACCCGTAGTTATAATCTTATTAGCATTAAATGAATAAACGCCAATATCACCAATTGTTCCACAGTGTTTTCCAACATACTTACCTTCTAAATAATATGATCCTAAAGCTTCAGTCGCATCTTCAATAACTTTCAAATTATATTTATCTCTAAGCTTAATAAGTTTTTCCATATTTAGTGGATTCCCAAAAACATGAACAGCAAGAATTGCTTTAATTTGCATTCCAGTCAACTTATTAATTACCTTTCCATGCATAAAATCACATTTTGTTTCTAAAAATTCTTCAAGTTTAGCCATATCCATATTTAATGTTTCATCACAGTCCATAAATACAGGTTCTGCACCCATGTATCTAACTGGATTTACTGCTGCAATAAAAGTAAGTGTTGGCACAATCACTTCATCTCCAGCCTCAACACCTAAAGCTCTTAGTGCTAAATGAAGACCAGCTGTCCCACTTTGAGTAGCCACTGCTCTTTCTACCCCAACATATTTAGCAATCTTTTCTTCAAAATCTTTTACAAATCTTGCACCAGCACCAGTTGAAACCCATCCTGTCTCAATTGTTTCTTTTACATTTTCTAATATGTCTAGTGATAAATTTGGTACGGATAATGGAATCATTTTAGAATTACTCATAAATTACACCTTCTATCTCTTTAGTTATAAATCTCTTTTTATAGTCAATGTATCATGTTTCATCATGTAAACATTTTCTTCATAGTTACCTATTTGAGGTTCATTTACTATTCCTTCTAAATTATTGATTATATATTTAGGGAAATTGCAACCACATTCATATGCTAGTGGATATCCTCCACCAAATCTTGGATTAATCTCTGAAATATAATACTCTCCATTAATATCAAATACATCTACATCTATTGGACCTATTAAACCTGCTTTAATTACTAAGTCTCCAATTATTCTAAATAACTTTTCTGGTTTTATTGACCTTGCTTTATCTGTTTCCCCAGCTCTCATAGCAATTTTTTCTTTAATAAACATAGATACTACTTTTCTAGATATTATGTCTACATAAACATCTACACCCAGTTCTTGTCCACTTAAAAATTCTTGTATTATCATATCTTCTGAGGATTTAAATATAAATTTTGCTTCTTCCATGTTCCTTGCCTTACTTATATTCAAACTAGCACTACCTTTTTGTGGCTTTATGAATACTGGAAAGTATAACTCTCCATTATCTATTGCACTTTCAAAATCTGAAAAAGAGTTATAGGTCTTAGCAAATTTAAAACTATTGTCCTGACAAAATGTGGCTGTAGAATACTTGTCTAGCCAAAGTTCACATACCTCATACGGGGAAACAAAAGTAGTAACACCTACCTCTTTAAATTCTTCAGTATACTTAGCCAACAAAGAGAGTTCCGGGTCAATAAGTGATAAAACAGCGGTGATTTTTTCTTCTCTACATATATTTTTAATAATATTTATATAGTCTGGATTATCAATACGAGGCACTATGAAATGCTTGTCTGCAATATATAGAGCTGGAGCTAGACTGCTGCAATCTGTTGCAATAAGATTACCTGTACCACCTAATTCCTTTTTAAAATATTCAAGAAGTCGAGTTCTCCTACCAACACTTGTGATTAAAATATTTATGTTTTCTTTCATTTTTTTCTCCTTTGCTGCCATTCAGTCTTAAGTATGCTAAAAACCACATAGTCTTTTAATTTTCCCTTATGATACTTATGCTGTCTAAGTATACCTTCCTTAAACAATCCATTTTTTTCATATAAATGCTGAGCACGAACATTTCCTATGTCTGTGTATAAATATATTCTGTTTAAGTTCAATTCCCCAAAAGAATACTCGAGGGAAAGTTGCAGAGCTTCACTTCCTAAATTTCTTCCCCAATAAGCTTTATTCCCTATTGCTATATATAACTCTGCTTTAAGATTTCTGAAATCAATCCCTACAATCCCAAGCATACCTATTGGTTCTTTTGTTTTGTTATCTACTATAACAAAATGTCTTTTCATATCATCAGTAACTACTCTTTGGAACCATGCCTGAGTTTTTGCCAATGATACTGGTCCATCTATGGTTATACCAGAACTAATTTCATCATCATTCATCCACTCTACACGATATGGTAAATCTTCACGTTCAAGAAGTCTAAGAAAGATATTCTCTCCTTTAAGCATCTGCTACACCACCTTTTAATCGTTATGTCTTACTTTGCTTTAATTCACTTATGATTTTTCACTTGCCTCAGTAGATTTTTGTGAGGCATATACATTCTTTCTCTTTAAAACCACCCATACAGACATAAAAGATATATACAGATCAAAAACAATACTCATTCTTTCAACGTATTCTAAATCTAATTCTATCCGTTCATCCCATGTACTACTATTCCTCAAAATAATTTGAGCATATCCACTAATGCCTGGTTTAACAGTAAATCTTCGTTTCTGCTCATTTGTGTATTCTTCATATCTTCTTGGATGATAGGGCACAGGTGGTCTTGGTCCAATAATACTCATCTCACCTTTTAAAATATTTATTATCTGAGGTATTTCATCTAAGCTAGTTTTACGAAGTATGTTTCCAATTTTAGTTATTCTAGGATCACCCTCATCAGTACGGAGTCCAGAACCCATATTGATTGCTCCATTTACCATAGTCCGGAACTTAAATATTTTGAACATCTTGCCATTTTGTCCTAGTCTATCTTGTAAAAAGAATACCGGCCCTTTCGATTCAATTTTTATTAAAAGTGCAATTATTAATAATAGCGGCGAAATTACAATTACTCCTACTAAATCTAAAATAAAGTCCAATAAACATTTAATGTAATAATATTTCTTCATTTAACCACCTAATTTCAATATATATTTAAATCACTGACTATACTCCATGCTACAAATATCTACAATCACTTTCAAATATAGTGATACCAACACTTACAAGAATTTAAACACATATTTTCTATCAAAAATCCGTCTCATTCACTCTACACAACCATTGAAAGCACTATCTCTCAATTATCTAAACTTACCAAAACCTAGATTTCTACCTTCGCTAACAGCTTTGATAAATCCATTTTATGATGAGTAACTAGTAGTACATTAAACATATTAATATATATCCTTTTATCGTTCATTTTATTAATTGTTATCCATACGGAAATAACTAATAAGAAAGTATCCTACTTACTAATATTATATGTTATATTATTGAATTATCAATAATCACTTTAAACCTTAACAACTTATAGATCAACTATATAACTTTTTTCTCATTACCCAAATCATCTTCATCATGTAACTTTGAAGGCTTAAATGTAGCAACTAATTTTACTAAAGTCTGTACCAAATATTTAGGAAAAGATGAATTAACTGCTTGCTCCATTTGTTCTAAGCTTTTTTTAAGTAAAATAAAATCAAATTCATCTAACTTAGCAATAAGTATTCGTTCATGTTTAGTAGCCACGGTACCTTCTTTATCTGATAAAAGCTCTTCATAGAGTTTCTCACCTGGACGTAATCCAGTAATCTTAATCTCAATATCTTCATCAACTTTTAAACCTGAAAGCTCAATAATATCTTTAGCTAAATCAATTATTTTAACTGGTTTACCCATGTCCAATACAAATACTTCTCCACCATTCCCCAAAGCACCTGCTTGAATAACTAATTGACTTGCTTCAGGAATAGTCATAAAGAAACGATTGATCTCAGGATGGGTCACTGTAACTGGTCCACCTTGAGCAATTTGCTTTTTAAATAAAGGAATAACACTACCCCGACTCCCTAAAACATTTCCAAATCTCACTGCTACAAATTTTGTCTTACTCTTCTTACTCATATCCTGAATAATCATCTCAGCTACTCGTTTCGTAGCCCCCATTATATTGGTAGGGTTAACTGCCTTATCTGTAGATATCATCACAAAGCGTCCCACACCATACTCATCTGCAACCATTGCTACATTTCGTGTACCAAATATATTATTTTTTACAGCTTCCTCAGAATTGAACTCCATTAAAGGTACATGTTTATGTGCTGCAGCATGAAAAACAACATCTGGTTTATATCTTTTAAAAACCTGTCGTAACTTAACTATATCTCGTACACTCCCTATTATAGGAACAATATCTAAATGTTTATATTTATCTTTCATTTCCAAATCAATATCATAAACATTATTTTCACTTATATCAAAAACAATCAATTTTTCAGGATTAAACTTTGCTACCTGTCTACAAATTTCTGAGCCAATCGATCCTCCACCACCAGTGATTAACACCTTCTTACCAGTGAGATATGCCGCTATCTCTTCCATATCTATCTTTACAGGCTCACGACCCAAGAGATCTTCTACTCGAACCTCGCGGATTTGATTTAAACTCACACCACCAGTGATAATCTCATAAACCCCAGGCAGAATTCTCACAGTCACATCGTTATTATTACATAGCTGATGAATCTCTCTAATCTCTTTACCAGATGCTGATGGAATTGCAATAATCACTTCATCCACATCAAAACGTTCGATGATATACGGAATTTCTCTTCTACTCCCTAATACACGTACACCATGAATCTCTAAATTATACTTTGCAGGATCATCATCTATAAGACCAACTATTTTTGTATTCAATTCTCTATGTTTCATGTATTCTTTTAAAACCATTTCTCCAGCATCCCCAGCCCCAATAATCAATACTTTTCTTGGATCTGAACTTATAACCTTAAGATTTATCGATTCTCGCCACATTCTCAATATAAATCTTGAACCACCCATCAACATGATGGTAAACATCCAGTCCATAAGGATTATACTCCGAGGAAAAGATAATCCAAAAAAGAACACATAACCCACAAAGAGCACACTTCCTAAAGTAACTCCCTGAAAAATAGAAACCAACTCATGTAAGTTTGCATAACGCCAAACCTTTTTATAGAGATTATTAAAAACAAAAGACGCAATCTTAAAAGCAGTAATTGGAATAATCAAAGGGCCGTAAATTTTTAAAAATTCCGTTGGAAGAATCCCCTCAAAACGTAATAGAAAACTAAATAATAATGCCAATTGAATAAACATTATATCACATATCAATAGTAACAACTGTCGTCTACTTAACTTCACTTTCAACCCTCCCAACTTCTATTTAAAAGCAACTGCCTTCTTCAAACGGCTAAAAATATTAGTTTTTCTTTGCCTATACTCGACTCCACTTTTAAAAACTTCTTTCTGACTTACTACTCTTTTACCATTAGCTATAAACAACTCATTTGATAGATTTAATTTAAGTACATCTTTAGCTGCTCTCAGATGAATAGCTCTCCGACCAGGCGAATGTCCATCTGAGGCCACAAAACTCACAAGTCCCTGTTCAACAAATTCAAAAGCCAGTTTCTCAGACTTTTTCCCATTCCTCCCAAGTAGACTTGAAGCATTAACCTGTAAGAGAACATTATGCTGCAATATTTCATTAACTATCATAGGATTCTCAACAATACCTAAATTTCTCTCAGGATGTGCTATAATCGGAATATATCCACGAATATTAATCTCATATAAAAGATCAACTAAATTTGGTGAAAGCTCTCTCCCAGGAAACTCTACCAATAAGTACTTACTTTCCTTGCCCAATGAAATAACTTTGCCTTTATCAATATGTGAAATCAGTTCAGGGCAAAGGTATAACTCCATTCCAGGGTAAATCTTACACTCCCAACCAACTTCATCTATCTTCTCCTGAAGAGTTCGTACTCTCTCCAAAACCTCTTCTACCTCATATACCAACTCACCAGGAATATAGTGAGGAGTCGCAAAAATAGCCCCAACTCCTTGCTCGACTGCCTGTTGAACCATCTCAAATGACTCATCAATCGTCTTAGGCCCATCATCTATACCAGGTAAGATATGACAATGAATATCTATCAACTTATCCTGCATGACTTTCACCCTTTGAATAATAGTAGTAATAAGACTCATACCCTTTCTGAACTTGAACACGATTCAAAACAACACCCAATATCTTCGCATTCACTTTCTTCAATAAGTCCTGAGCCTTCAATACCATATTTCGCTCAGCTTGTCCAGAACCAACCACCAATATAACTCCATCTAACGCAGATGCTAGAACAGCAGCGTCAGTCACAGAGATAATCGGAGGAGCATCAATAAAAACCATATCATATATTTTCAAAAACTCTTGGATGAGATTACTCATCCTTTGAGAACCAAGTAATTCTGCAGGATTTGGTGGCATCGTTCCACATGTTATAATCTGTAGATTATTAACCTCTGTCTTTTGAATCACTTCATCCATAGATAACTTTTGATCAATCAGAAGATTAGTTATCCCTTGCATATTTGAAACATTAAAACCTTTATGCTGTACTGGTTTTCTTAAATCACAATCAATTAATAAAACCTTTTTTCCTATTTGAGCCATAGAGATAGCCATATTAGCCACAGTAGTAGATTTTCCCTCTCCCGGGCCAGAACTCGTACAAAGAATACTCCGAACCGGATCATCAGGACTCATAAACTCAAGATTCGTCCGCAATGATCTATATGCTTCCGTAATTGGTGATTTTGGGCCCAAATTAAAGATCAGTCCATCAGATCGTTTCATCAATTCCACTTCCATTCTTGATAATATAAATTATTATAATACAATTATTTGATCTTTTCCATATTAGGAATCGAGCCAATCACTGGTACCTCCAATAATCGTTCAACCTCTTCAGCAGTTTTCACCGTTGTATCAAGATATTCCATCAAAAATGTTAATCCTATACCTACAAAGATGGCTAAAAAACCTGCCATCAGAATCAACATCTTTTTATTTGGTTTAATCGGATCCACTGGCAAATATGCAGAATCAAACATATAAACATCTGATGTTAACATCGCCTCAGAAATTTTAACCTCTTCTAATCTAGTTATCAACATCATATATATTTCACCAGCAACCTTAGCAACCCGTTCTAAACGAACCAGTTCTAATTCTTTTTCTGGTAAGTCTTGTAGTTTAATTTCATTTTCTTTGATGATACGGTCAAGGCTTTCCAATTTTGCAAAGCTAGATAATCTATTTGTCTCTAATTCAATAAAACTTTGATACAATGATTGATAAATTGGATTGATACTTTCGGTCTGAGAACTTACCTCTTGCTCTACTTCCTTTTTCAAAGTTTCTATTATACTAGCTATTTGAGACTCAAGACTTAGCACATCTGGATGATTTACTGTATATTTACTCTTTAACCCAACCAGTTGACTTTCTAACTCTGTAAGTTGACCTTTATATTGCTTTAATAAAGGGTTTTTACTAAATACAGTATTGCTTATTACCCTCTCTTCTTGAGCCGCCATCTCTCGCTGAATAGCATGGATACTAGCATCAATAGATTTAAGCTCTACTTCCGCCAATGACTTAGAACTCTCGGCTTCCACTAACTTTTCTAGAGTCTGCTTAGCTTCTTCAGTAGGTAAAATTATGTTATTTTCCTGCTTATAGTTTAATAAATCCATCTCCGTATTTTCTAATTCCTTTTTGAATTCAACAACCTGTTTTTCAATAAAATCTATCGCACTAGTCATAGCCGTCTTACTTATTTTTGTATTTTCTTCTACAAAAACTTCAACCAATGTATTAACAATTTTTTTCACCTTCTCAGGCTCAGTATGTTCCATAGAAATCTCGATCATATCTGCACCAGAAACTGAACTAACTATAATCATGGAACCGAGAGTACTTGAAGATATAAACTCACCTTCTTCATCTCGTAGATCCATTTTTTGAATCACCTGATCCAGAATCCTTCTGGTTTTAAGCATCTTTATATATGTACCAGATTGATCATTGCCAAGTGAAAACATATCACCACTAAACAAGTTCTGCATCCCGTCATTCTTTTGAATCATGATTGTCGCTGATGTCTTATAAACAGGATCCATAGTATTAACGAAAAAATAAGTACCAACTACTGCTATTATGAAAAGACCTATAATAACCCATTTTTTTCGCCAAAGAATTGATATATATTCTCGCAAATCAATCTCATATTCATGGTTGTTTTCCATTACTGTACCCCCTACCAATTGACAATTAGATCATGTATAATTTTAATTCCTGCTGCATAGGTAAAAATCTTTTCCCAATTAATTGATTTAGTTTCTTCAATCTGAATTATATCACCATCTTGTAAATATATCACCTGTTCACCAGTGTTATTATCCAAATAATCTTTCAAATTAATCACTTCAATTGAATTAAAATCTGCCTTATGAATAATCTTGACCTTTTTTAAGTCACCCCGTTCTGTCGGGCCACCTGCCATAGCTAATACATCAGCTGGAGTGGTCTTTTTCTCAATCGCATATGCACCTGGTTTCTTTACTTCGCCTAGAATATATACCTCTCTGGTAGCAAAAGGTACATAAATTACATCTCCTTCTTGTAGATCATAATTTTGATAACCGCCTTCACGTAAAAGGCGTTCTACATCAATTTTGATAACTGAATCATTTCTTGTCAAACTTACTTCCTCTAGAAGAGCCACCTTTTCATCTATAGCAGCCCTAGCCAAAACTTCTAATAGTCTAGTATGTGCATCAATCTGATAAACTCCAGACCTTACTACTGCTCCTAAAACACTGACCTCAGCTATCTTAAACTCTATAACAGATATTGTCACTTGAGGTGAATTGATATATTTTGCTAAAAGAGTTTCGATCTCTGTTTGCAATTCATTTGGAGTTAAATTTTCAGCTTTTAATTCACCAGCCAATGGCACAGATATAAACCCATCTGGACGTACAATCATTCTTTTTGTTAAATCGGGATGATTCCAAACAGAAAACTCTATCATATCACCAGTAGAAAGAAGATATCTTCCCTCTTCCGCTATTACGCTAAATTGAACTAGTAAAACTATAGTTATTACAATTATCAAACTCCTCAAGATTTTTGACACTTTTTTCACTCCAATCCCACAAATTTCACGCAAATGACCTTTATTTCCTTTTTTATTTATTCGCTAAAACAAAGAAATATCCTTTGAAAAAGAAAAAAATTAAAAAATAAAAATATACTATATTTTTCCCATGCCACCAGTGACAACTTTCTTGAGTCCTGATGACCTCTCGTGAATCAAATCTTCTTACATATTTCTATAGATTTTCCCCAATTCCTTTAAAATTCGTTCATTCAATAGTAAAATACCTGTTAACAATTTGTCAATATTTCAAACTAAACTTAACATCAATCAGCGGTTCAATCAAGTCTGTCTCAACTGTAACATCAAAACAATCATAAGCACGAACTACTTTAGCCTTTCTTCTCTCTGCTTGTCCATCTAAAAGACTATACTTTGTATCATATTCAAAATCCCAACCCTCATCCAATTCATTTCTGTAATGATATGATATTTTCACCTCAAAAGATTCTTCCAATAGATAGCTATCTATTGCAGTGGTAAACTCATTCTCCCACTGATCTGTACGAAGATAACCTAGACGCAGTTTCAACTGATCACTAAGAGGCGCGACTATCCACAAGTTGGATTTGCCTTGGATACTTGTCTCTACTTTATCAATCCATGTATACATGGGTGTGAATTTCCATCCTAAACTTGTACTTCCTAGCGTATAATGATCCTGTAGTTTTGTTTGAACATAAACTTTTTTGTTAAACTCAGAATTTGCTTTTACTTTTGTTAAGCCAGCCTTTAAACTGATATCAATCCCAGCAATATTCCACAGAGGTGTACTACCTTCTATAGAAGGAATCATATCTTCAGAAGATTTTTGCTGCAGTTTCAGATTAGTCTTCCACCCTTTATGGAGATATCCGAATACCAATGTTTTTTCATCTGTTCCATCTTCCTCCCAAAGCCAGTCAGCTTTTCCGTTCAAACCTTCTTTATTCTCACGCCAGTTTAACCCTATTCCTCCTGCCCAGCCTTGATCATATTCTAGCCTACCAGAAGCTGTTATACCGTCTCCAAGCCTATAATCGCCATTTAAAACCCCATCCACGCCTCCTCTAGTACTGAGCGTTAGATTGCTTTGTAAACGTAGTGCAGGGTTTATTTGATATAAACCATTAAAACTTAATCCTATGCCCTCTTCCCTTGAATAAAACACTTTAGGAATCCAATCAGGGAACTGATAACTTCCATCACGATAGTTTAGAACCAAATCCATTGGTAGAGGAATAGTTACTTTTCCTATCATTATTTTAACTCCAGACAATTTTAACCTTTCCTTAGGAATAATCTCCACTCTTTTTGCCAGAATCAAATAATGGGGCTCTGTTTTCACGCACGCTGTAAAGGCTACTCTATCAAGATAATAATGTTGTGTCACTAAATCTAAATATAATTGCTCGCCTGTCATCCTCTTTCCTTCATACCAAAATTCAAAACCTTCTGTAGCCTTTACATATCCTTCTCCCAATTCTATCAAACCTGCATCCAATGTTTGAGTGTCTTTGGCAACAACAACACCTGAACAAATAAACAATAAGAAAAGTAAAGTGTATATAAAAATCTCTTTTTTTATCAGCATCGACAATCTCCTTTAGCATTATTATATTACTCTTTAATTCGCTAAAACCTCATCTTCTTCCTCCATGTAATTAATGGAATATAAAAAGCTGAGATAAAAAGATCATCTCAGCTTTTTGTTAAAAACGAACCTCTAATCTCGCTTGTGCTGTTTTTTCATCATCTGATTCAGTCTCTTGGGGTAAAACCCATATATACTGAAACTGAAGTGAAGTATTCTCAGCAAAATTAACATTAAGTCCTAAATCCCAGATTGATTTGACCCCATCATCTGGAATCTGATAATCCATTACCTTACTATAAACAGCTTTCAAAGAGGCCAGATCAATTAAGTTCAATTGCACCCCTGTAGAGGTTACTGCTTTTTGGTCTGTTTGATTCTCCATCTCAAAGGTAGCATTTAACTCCTTAGTCATATCATTTAACTGAAAACCTAAAACCGTTTTAGAGGAACTTGCCTTGTTTCCCTCCTCACTCATGGAAACATAATCAGCGAAAAAATTATAGAAATTTGTAGGTTGCACAGCCATTCCTAGTTGAGTAACAATAAGATCATTAGAATATCTTTCTTTTCCTATGTTCGCAATAAGCTCTGGCAACCAGACCGGCATTAGCCCAATATCCAAGAAATTCGAATCCCTAGAAATAACACCATAAGTTGCATTAAAACTAGTAAAATCAGTAGGGTTAACTGCGAGAAATACAGATTTCTGAGTTTGAACACCATCATGATCATTCAATATTTTTTTGTAATCAGCATTCAATAAAAGTCCTGGGAGTAGTTTCAATTCTAATCCTGCATTCTGTGACAGAAACTTATATTCACCTATAATTGTATCATTAACCTTCGTAAAATCATTCAGGGTATCATACCCATAAGAAATAGTAACTCCATTTAGAAGATGACTCTGAGCCTCAATAGTGTATTGCTCTAAACCCTCATTGAGTTCCTCCGCTTCAGAATTTTCCTTCTGATATAAAACAATCTCCATTAAATTTGGAGAAAACAGACTATAAGAATCGACAACCTCTCCCTTACTCACATCGAAACTATAATCCTCTTCAATACCATCCTCTGCAAGGATATGTGGTGAGATTATAAAAAGCATAAATAAAATAAACAGAAAGCTAAACCAGTTTTTTTGAATCATTTTTCTCATTCACACCACCCCTTCTACATAGAATGTCCTCTATAACTATTTCTATGTTTCTTTCAAAATTCCTCCCGAAAATAAGTAGCCAAAATATGAAAAAACCTCCGGGAATATCCCGGAGGTTAGAGTTTAACTTTTGATTAGGCTAAACTTCGATTAGAAGCTTAAGCTTAAACCAGTAGTCAGTTCTTTAGCAGTATAATCTTCAGCGTCAACTATACTATCAAAGTCAAGATAAGTGTAGTTAACTTCAGCATTTAAGTCAGTAGCAAGCTCATAACCAAAACCAACAGTATGCTTAACTACTAAACCATTTAAAGAATCGTCAGCAGCAATTTCACGGTTATCATAAACGAAACCGTAAGCTACGTCAGCTTTTTCGCTCAATACTTTTGTTACGTCAATACCCAAGTTGATGTTACTACCAGAAATAGCTTGTTCTGGAACAGCTTCGTTTTCTGGAGTTGCAGGATCATCTAAAATAGCTGCTTCAGTATAAGACTCATAACCAAAACCAGCAATTGTATCAATATTGAAACCTAATACTTCATAAGCTTCTGGGTTAACACCAGCTCCAACATATAGATAATCGCTTTCCATGAAATCTTTCTCGAAGTTAGCACTAAAGATAGAGTACTCAATACCAGCATCTAATGTTAATACTTCAGCTACTAAGTCTAAGCTAGCACCAGCAGTATAAAGATCGTTTTCATATGCAACTGCATACTCATGAACAGATAAATTTTTACCATCTACGTCATCTTTTAAACCAAATACACAGTTAGCAGTAGCAGTCATACCTTCAACAGGAAGGTCGCGACTAAAGTCAGCATAAACTCTGTTATACAAATCTAAGTCATCGTCATCTTCGTCAACATAAATGTGATCAAATAAAAGTTCCATGATCTCATTACCATCATTATCAAATTCACCAGTACCTACTAAAGTATCAAAGTCAGTGAACTGATCATAATTGAATCCTGCAGTTACATCGAAACCAAATTGAGTTGTTTGGTACTCTGCACCCAACATTGTACGGTCAGCTTCATCAGTGATAACACCTGCTTCAGTAGAAGCTAAATCCATATCAAACCAACCAGTTAAGTTACCTTTAACTAAATCAGCACCGAAACCGAAATCAGTTACAGCATAACCATTGTAACGAGCATTAACTGTAAGCATTTCATCTAATAAAGTCATGTCAGCAGCGATATCAATACCATCTTCATTAACACCACTTGGAAGGATACCATCAAACTCATCATCATTAATAGTCAAGTTACCTTCAACATTTAAAGCAGCAAAAGCTTTCTTAGCATTGATAGTGAAGTACTTACCATAGTCAGTATCATCATCATTAATATAAGTCTTGTCGATAGCTAAGTCAATGTTCAAGTCAGTATCAAACAAAGTATAAGGAACATTTAAACCAGCTACGAAATCACCACTCTCAACAACGTCATCTATTCCGAAGAACAGAGTAGCATCGAAAAGATTAAGAGCATGCTTAGCAACGAGCTTGTTAGTAATACTAGCAGGATCAATAATTGGATCATCTACTAGAGTACCAATTGCATTAGTATAGTCACCATCAGCGTTTACGAAGTATTCGAAATGACGGATCAATGCATATACATTGTCACCAACAGTAACTTCGATACCATTATATTCTGCTTCATCATCACCAAACAAATATGGTGCAAGATTTAAAAGTTGTTCACGAGCTAAAACAGCAGTGAAGTCATCACCAATAACTGTGGCAGCAATTTCACCAAGTGCTAAACCATCATTAGCAACCCAAACGAAATCATCAGTTACAGCAGCTACATCAAAGCTAACTTCTAGGTTCTCAGTAGTAACGTCGAAACCTAAACCAAGCTCATGGTTAATAGCGGAATCAGCTGCATCATAAGCAACAACATCATCATCTTCATCAACCATAGCGAAAGGATCTACATAAGCAGTAGCAACACTAATAATATTACCAAATGCATCTAGAGTTATAGCTGGATCAAGAACTGTCTTGTTAATAGTTACATCATAAGTTCCTCTCCAGTCGATAACTTCTAAAGCAGCAACGCGAACTTTAAGATCTTCAACGTCAGTAGTCAAAGTATCTAACTTAGCGCCCATAGCTTCAAGTTCGAATTTGAACTCCATAGCTAAAGCTTCAACAATTGCAGCTACTTCTACAGCTTGACCTTCAGTTAAGCTATCAGGAATAACTACTTCATTCTTACCAGCTTCTTTAGCGATTAAGCTCTTGAAGATAGCAATAACATCTTCAGCTTGACCAGCAGTAAGACCATCTTCTAAAGTCTCAACTTTGTCAGCTAAAAGAGTTCTCTCAGCATCAACTTTGTCAAGTAAACGAGCTACAACAGTAGCGATCTCGTAACGAGTCATAGCGTTTTTACCACTGAAGTTACCATCTGGGTAACCAGTAATCAGACCAGTACCAGCCAACTTATTCACAGCTTCATAAGCCCAGTGAGTTGCAGGAACATCACTAAATGGACCAGCAAATGCTGGCACTGCTAAAGCTAAAACGATAGCTAAAGCTACTAACATAGAAATTCTCTTCATTGTAATTTCCCCCTTGATTGTTTTGTAATTTTTTTGGTATTTTTGATAAACTGTAGTTCTTTTGAATCACCATATCAAGTGGAAAATTTTAGTATGAGTTTCCTTGTTTCCTCAACCAAACTTTTCTCACCGATTTAATTATCAAAGAACCAGTTTATTCAATAAAATATCATCCACAGCCATCCTCCATACGGCAATCGTAGGGCACCTCCTTTCACCGCTTAAAAACACTGTGTATGATAAACTTGATAACTTTTTTCAGTCACACTTATCAGTAATTCTATCTCTTTTCAAAATCTCCTGCCTGTCTAACACTATATACTTATTCCAGTTATAAAAGAATTATGACAGAAAGATTTCAGAAAAAATTATTACTTTAATATGAGCAACTCTTCTTTGTATTCTTCATAACTTTTTAATCTCCTGCAAAACTCTTGAAAGAATTTTTGCCAGTTTGTACACTTCAAATCTGTTTCGTTATGAAGTGTTTGGAATAGAGTCAACATAAAAGAGTATTCAATATCATTTTTTACGTCTTAATCATCAATTCTCTATAAACTTTCGAAATCCTTCTCAAATAGTGCGGGTACTATTTCCCTTTTCAGAGTGACTATTGAACTAGTATCACACATAATTATTAGCCACTGTCTAGGGCTATATTACTACTTCTCTAACTCCTCGAAAATTCCTTCTTAATTTTTAAAAAATTTACTACCTATTTCAGGCAATTCTCCCAGATAGCGTTTCAAAAGAATTACGGCTACCAGATCATCGAATGGCCTTGAAGGAGTTTGCATAGATATTGGAAGCAATCTTCTTAAACCCCTTGGAGGGTATATTTCAAAAAACAATTTTCTTCCTTCTAAAGTTGAAAACGATTCATCGATTAAAACCAGTGGATATTTAGAACCAGACAACTTCAACTTATTCTGAAACTCCTTTGAAAGAGTCCCATTGCCTAATATGATCTTCTGCAAAGCAAACTTTTCTGACCAACCCTTAAAACGCTCTATAAATTCCTCAGTGAGTACTACAGCATGGTATATAACCCTCTTAGAGGATGAATCATATATAGCTATACCTGTTTTATCTTTACCAGGATCAATTGCTAAAATCATGGTAAATTCACCACAGGGGAAACATCAAAACGTAAATTTTCAGTAGATAAAGTTTCCTGTCGCCAGATATCTCTCTTAGCCTGGATGATAATCTTTACTTTTCCATTCAAAGTTTTTATCTTCTCCACAATAAGATAAAAATCAGGAAAACTAATTTTACCAACTCCACCGCTCACATTCCTAAATAATCCCCGTTCAATCGAACGTTGACTCATTTTTTCTAAAAGTTCATTTAATTCATTTTGTACACTAGTTATATCTTTATCAGAATCAATTTCTTTTTGAATAACTATTTCATTGCTCTCATAAATTTTATAATTTGGTTCCCAAACCATTATCGCTTCTAAAAACTCTCCAGCTAAAGTATTTTTTTTCGGGAAGATTCCCACTAATATTTTCTCATTTTTTGGATCAAGTAAAGCCTCGGCAATTTGAATCAAATTAGATGGATCAAATTTCAAACTCAAACCCATCTCATCAACCTGCAACATATTTTTCTGAAGTGCTTTATTTGCACGAACTATATAATTATTCATCGCATCCAAAATCTCTTCTTGTTTCTGAAAATCAGGTATTGTCTTAAGAGATTCAAAATAAATTAAGTCATCTTTCTGATAAACAATATCTTTATTTTCATAAGCTTTTTTAACTTGTTGACCTTCTAATATTAAATAGATATTTTTTTTCGTTAAGTCCTCAGTTTGTTTAATTAATCCATTTACTTGTGATTCCAAAGTTTCAATAGCATCTTTTAATATAGGTAGCTCGTTTTCTATATTTGCTTTTTCATCTTCTAACTGAGCCTTCTGTTCATCTAATATAATAATCTTTTGATCTAGTTCAATTTTAGATTCATTAAGCTGATAATAATCATCCTGAGCTTTTACCAGACTGATCTCCATGTCCATGTAGCTGATCTCCAACTCTTGATATTCCTTTTTTTTCAAATCTAATTCAAGTTGAAGTTCTTCATTTTCAGAGTAAAACTGTTTCTTTTCTTCCTTAAGTTCCTCTAATTCAATTTGAGTATCAGTTATCTCTACTTCCTTTTCTGATACTTGTTGATTTAATCGACCTAGTTTTGCTACCATCTCTTCCATATCAAAAACAGCTGTTCGAACTCCTTCCGAGCCTATCATTAATAGAGCGATGGAAATAGTTGCAATCAAAATTCCTGTCAATATTGTTATAATAATAGATGTATATTTGGGGCGAATACCGAATATAGATAAACGCTTTTTGCCAATTTTCATTCCAATCTGATCTCCCAGATAAGCAATAAGTCCACTAACTACTATTAAAGCAAAAATCATATACAGAAGCATCCAGGTATTCACCACCTTTACAAAATCATCGACAAGCCTTATAATTTAAACTTATTCCAAGTATACCAAAAATCAAATTAGGAGTCCAGGCTCCTAACACAGGAAGGATAACCCCCGCTTGCCCGAGTGCTCCCCCAGTTGTCAATACCACATAATAAATAAATATTACAACAATACTAATACCCAATCCTATTGAAGAACCTGATCGATTAGGTTGCAAGCCTAATGGTGCTCCCACAAGAGCAAAGATCAAGCAAGAAAATGGGATAGAAAAACGTTGGTGATATTTAACAACCAACTTATCCACATTCTTACCATCTTTTTCATAAATACGAATCAAATCAGCCAATTCTTCTGCTGTCATCTCGTCAATTCTTTTCGCATTTTTACTTATCTGATTAGGAGTGCGATCAATCCTTTTCATATCATATTCTTCAAATTCTGCAATCATTACAGGTTTATCATCTTTTGGATAAGAATATGCTTTCCCATCAAAGAAAACCCATTGATCATTCAACCACTTTGCTTCTTTTGCCTGAACAGAAAAAGTCAGCCTTTTTTCCTCATAATCATAAAAATAAACTTGAGATAAAGTCATAGTATCTCCATTAAACCTATCAGCCCATAATTCATAATCAAGGCTTTTTTTCTTTTTATCAATCTGAGTAACCTTCAAATAATCCTGAGTTGTAGGTAGTGTATCCTGATACCGAAACTCTGTCACTAGTCTTCTTGTCTCAAATACTGTGAAAGGAACAACCCTCTCATTTATATAAATTGTTAATCCACTAACCAAAATTCCAACGATCAAAACAGGAATGACCATTCGATAAAAACTAACACCACCAGCTTTAAATGCTATAATCTCACTACTTCCTGACATCCTCCCAAAAGCTAATAATGTAGCCAGAAGGGTTGACATGGGAAAAGTGAGAACAATAACTCCTGGCAATTTTAGCATAAAAATCTTACCAATCAGATCAATTGGCATATCCCATTCAATCATATAGTTTGCTAGTTCAGATACCAGGCTAGAACCAATCATAATACTAGAAAATGCTGCGACACCAAATAAAAAGGGACCTATAAGTTCTGTGAGGATATACCAATCTAATCTTTTCATCACTCCCACCTCACATTGTAAACCTTTCACCAAGATAAATCTTGCGAGCAATTTCGCTATTGGCAATCTCTTCTGATGATCCGGCAATCAAAATCTTACCTTCATGCATAATATATGCACGATCAGTAATTGATAAAGTCTCACGTACACTATGATCGGTTATTAAAACACCTAGGCCCTTTTCCCTAAGATGTGCTATAATATCTTGAATATCACTAACTGCAATCGGATCCACTCCGGCAAAAGGTTCATCAAGAAGAATAAATGAAGGGTTTGTTGCCAAAGCTCTAGCTATCTCCACCCGACGTCTTTCACCACCTGAAAGGCTAGCCCCTTTTTGTTTGCGAACATGCTCAATATGAAACTCCTGTAAAAGAGATTCTAATCTCTCCTCCTGATCTTCTTTCGGACATTTGACTACTTCTAAGATAGATAAAATATTCTCTTCCACAGACATCTTTCGGAACACAGATGCTTCCTGGGGCAGATACCCAATCCCCAATCTTGCTCTTCGATGCATTGGCAACCTGGTTATATCTTTACTATCTATAAAAACCTCTCCTTGCTTAGCACGAATCAACCCTACAATCATATAAAAGGTCGTCGTCTTCCCAGCACCGTTTGGTCCTAGTAATCCTACTATTTCTCCACGGCCCACTTCAAAGGAAACATCATCTACAACCAGTCGACTTCCATATTTTTTTACTAAATTTTTTGCCAAAATCGTCATCAGAATCGCTCCTTATTTGTCACCAGTTATTTCAAGATGAGCATTTTTGACACGCATAATCCCTGTCTTAAGATCATAAGTTACAACGTTTCCCTGAATTACTTTTCCATCTCGAAAAACTTTTACATCTCCTGTCATGGTTAAAAATTCCTGCTCCAATTGTAACTCCATACTCTGCGCTGTAGCACTCATTGTTTCAATATTTAACTTTACTTGGCCTTCAATTTTTAGAAAATCTTTATCTTCTTCATAGAGTAATTTATCTCCCTGAATCTGATAATCCAAATACTTTGCTACAACATTTCCTATAAATTCGATTATATTATTTTCTGTATCAATAATCATTTCATCTCCATCAACGACAAGTTCCGCTTCTGTTTGACTGGCCGCCACTTGCCAGATTGGCAGAAATGAAAAACTCATTATGGCTATTAATAAAATTCTTACAATAACTCTTTTCTGCATCATCTTTAACCACCTTTTTTGACAATCAGCCGAGGCCGACCTTTGAAATGAATTTTAGTTAATTTAAGATCTGAACTCATCTCTTTTGCCTGAATAAAAATATCTTCAGATTGGACTGTAATCAAACCTAAAGCATGTAACTGTCCTAGATTTAAATCAATATCAACTTCACCCATAGAAATCTGATATTTATCTGTATCTAATGTAACTGGCCCCTTTAATTTAACGATTCCTCCATCATTTATCATCAAACCTTCAGGAGTCGTTAATTCATTCAAAATCTCTTCACCATCTACTAATACTGCCTCCATCCCAAGAAAGTTTATATTTCCATTTGCTTCTTCAGAAAATTTTTGAAAAGTGGTGTTCATTTTATATTGCTGATCTTCTCCATAATAAGTCAATTTTAGGTTTTTAAATTCCCTTTCAGGGATTTCCTCTATCGAAAGATCAGTTTCATACTTTTCTTCAGGTTGATTTAATTGAATCTGAATAATCTGATTAATGAAAAAAACTCCTCCGAAAATACAAACAATGATAAAGAGCAGTAAATATTTCTTATTCAAAAAAATACCTCCTCTCCTCTCTCTTATTTTCTCTATAAATCGAAGATTTCCTTTAAGTAATCTCTGGAAGGTAGGGAAAAATAATAACATATTGAAAAGGATTTTCTTATTCTCTCCAGAATACTTGATAAGAAATGAAAGGTGGGTTTTATTTTGAAAAAAATATTGTATATTATACCTTATTTGAGTATAGGTGGCACAGAAAAACACGTACTTGACCTAATTACCGGATTTGAAGATAAATATGAGCTTTTTTTACTTGCACCCCCTGGGAAGACTTCTGATCAATTCACAGCTCGAAAAGTTAAATATTACCCTTTTCCTCGCCTTGATCAAAAACTGATTTCAGGGCTAAAAACTTTTTTCGCTCAACTCAAAAAAATCTTAAAAGAAAACACCATTGATTTAATCCATATTCATGGTGCGCCTGAACTAATCATATTAGTAAAAATGATTAATCGTAAAATCCCTATCCTTTTTACAGTTCATGGATTTCATGGTCCTCGAAAAAGTTGGGATTACTTAGGGTGTGCCAAAGTCTGTAATAGATTTGCTTCCAAAGTAATTACCGTTGCAAAAGTGGAAGAAGAAATTCTCATTAAAAAAAGAATACAACCTAAGATCATTCAGACCATTCATAATGGTGTTCCTGATCCTAAAAAGCTTGAACTAAAAAAACCTTCAGATCTCAACAAGATTTCTGGCAAGCTTATCATCGGTGCGATAGCCAGATTTGAAACAACCAAAGGAATTAATTTTCTTATTGATGCTTATTCTTCAATTCAAGAAAAATATCCTTCTCTTCATTTAGTAATTGTTGGTTCTGGAAGCAAAGAAACTGAACTCAAAAATCAAGTAAATCAACTTAATCTCAATGATAAAATAACCTTTACAGGATATCAAAAAAATGTTCATGATTATCTTCATATATATGATATTTTTGTCATCCCATCTCTCCATGAAGCACATCCACTGGTCTTGATGGAAGGTATGGGACATGACAAACCAATTATCGCCACAGAAGTAGGCGGAATTCCTGAAGTAATTGAAGATGGTAAAAATGGGTTATTAGTTCCGCCATCTAACTCTAATGCTTTAGCAAAAGCCATACAAAAACTCTTGGATGATCCAATCTTAAGAAAAAATATTGGAGAAAAAGCTAGAGAAACATATAACAAAGAGTTTGCCGTTGAACGAATGCTAGAAGAAACAGAAAAAGTCTATTTATCATTATTTAGTTAAACGAAAAGCCACAGTTCGCCTGTGGCTTTTCCTCTAAAGAGTTTGAACTCTTTTCTTCAAATAACTTGCAAAATTATCCTTCAAATCAGGACGCATCAAAGCTAACTCAACTGTTGCTTCTAAAAATCCTTCCTTCTTTCCAACATCAAAGCGCTGACCTTCAAAAACATAACCGTAAACCTGCTGCTTTTTGTTTAGAATTTTTATCGCATCTGTCAATTGAATTTCATTACCTTTTCCTGGAGGTAAATTCTCCAAAATATCAAAAATATCTGGAGGTAAAATATAACGCCCTATAACCGCCAAGTTGGAGGGAGCCTCTTCAAGAGAAGGTTTCTCTATCATATCTTTTACTTGATATAGCTTATCATTTACTTTCTCAGCATCTAAGATACCATAACTAGATACATCCTCTTTTCTTACCTGGCTAACAGCTAATACCCCACTATTATTTTGCTCATAAATCTCCATCATCTGCCCGATGACAGGTTTTTCACTTACAATCACATCATCACCTAATAACACTGCAAAAGGAGCATCTTTTACATGATATTTGGCACAATGAATTGCATGGCCTAATCCTAATGGTTCCTTTTGACGCACATAGTGGATTCGCACCATATCAGAAATTTGGCGTATCTCTTTTAAGAGTTCAGTTTTTCCGTTTTTTTCTAATAAATATTCCAATTCAAAAGATTTATCAAAATGATCTTCGATAGCACGCTTATCGCGGCCAGTAATAATAATTATATCTTCAATTCCAGCTTCTACTGCTTCTTCAATAATATATTGAATCGTAGGTTTATCCACCAAAGGAAGCATCTCTTTTGGTTGAGCCTTCGTAGCGGGTAGCAAACGTGTTCCAAAACCTGCTGCTGGAATAACCGCAGTCTTTATTTTCATCAAAATCTCCCCCTTTAGTTCATTACTAGAGAATTCGGCGTTAATCTTAGCAATCCCTGCAATTTTACTCTTATTAAATATGTAATATTAAATATACAATCATAGCCCTAGTTGCTCTAAAATCAACTTGGACATACGATGAATACCACCTTTAGGGCCCATCCGTTCTATTCCGATTTTTCCCATTTTTTGATATCTTTCTTTATCATACAAAATCATTAAAAGTTCTTCTGCAACCTTTTCAGGATTAAGCTCAACAACAGAAATACTATCTCCCAATAGTTTTTTCTGAGCTTTAACAAATTTTTCGTTAAATTGAGGGCCAGCAGTCGGAAAAGCAACAAGAGGCTTACCCATACCCACAGCCTGTTCATTGGCAGTCCCAGCTAGGCCAATGAAAATTTCACTTTTCTCCAACAGATCACCAAAAGATCCTTTGGTTAATTTAACACAGATTTCGTTCTGGCTAACTAGCAAAGCCACAATCCCTTCTGCTAACATGTTTTGCTCACTCGAACGAATCATCTTCCAACCAATCTCATTCGCTTGTCGTTCTAATCGTTCTAAAGAAATTTGATTAGCAAGAGCAACCAAATACTCCATCTTATCAACCTTTAAACTTTCCAACCGTTCTATTACTTTTAAAATGTCTTTCATATTTTGATAAGCCTCATCCCTGCTTCCAGGTAAAATCCCTACTATTCTTGCATCTTCAGCAATATCAAAATTTCTTTGAAAAATTTTATAACTATCCATCATGGCATTGCCAACAAATCGAGCTGGTACATTAGATTCAGCCAATACTTTTGCCGTTTTTTCATCTCTAGGTAGAACAAGATGAGCATATTTACGCATTAAACTTTTCTCAACTCCATAGTGACCAGTAATATACTCAGATTTAGCTGTAGGTAGAAAAACCATCTGTTTCTTCACAAAAAGCCCTGCTAAAAGTACTAATAGCACATCACCAACCGAGATGACTAAATCAACTTCATTACGTACCTTTCTAAGAACCTGAATCTGATCATAGGTATGACCTAGTAAACCACCTCTAATATCTTTATAAAAATTTTTTAGATTTTGCCTCATAAATCCCCCAGTTGGCAACTTTTTCAACGGACCTAAAAGTTTCACAGGCAAATCTTTATAAGCTTTCCCATCCCCAACTATCGGTAAAACTCTCACCCATAGTCCTTGCTCTTTCTCTAATAAATCTCTTAAAAGGGCAGCCCCAATTATATCCTCACCATGCCCATTACTTAACATCAATATCGAACGAACCTTCGGCATCAGATGCCTCCTTCACTGTGTTAATTACTACCTTTTTTACTGAGCCTGATAAAGTCGATAATAATATTCTTCTTTATCAAGCAATTCATCATGAGTTCCCATCTCCACAATCTTTCCTTTATCTAAAACTACAATTAGATCCGCATTTACTACTGTAGATAATCGATGGGCAATAAGAAAAGTTGTGCGGTTTAGCATTACTTCATTTAATGCCTCTTTAACCAACAACTCTGATGCCGTATCCAAAGCCGAAGTCGCTTCATCAAGAATCAAAATCTTTGGATCAGCTAAAATTGCTCTAGCAATAGAAATCCGCTGTCTTTGACCACCTGATAAAGATTGACCCCTCTCACCTACCATCGTTTGATAACCTTCACTAAAATCTGTAATAAATTGGTGAGCATTTGCTCGTCTCGCTGCCATCTCAATCTCTTCCATCGTCGCACCTTTTTTACCATAAGCAATATTATAGGCAATAGTTCCCTTAAAAAGAATCGTCTCTTGCGGAACTATCGCAATCTGTTTTCGAAGTGATTTTATGGTCACATCCCGCAAATCAAACCCATCAATAGTAATCTTCCCTGCTATAGGATCATAAAAACGGGGGATCAAATTCACCAAAGTAGTCTTACCTGCCCCACTTTCTCCTACAAAAGCAACAACCTGGCCTGGTTTAACTTTTAAAGAAATGTCTTTTAAAACTTCTACTTCCCGATCATTATAACCCATAGTTACATGATCAAATTCAACATTTCCTTTGATAGGTGGAAGTTGAATCGGATTATCTTTCTCTATAATATATTCTTCTACATCTAAAATTTCAAAAATTCGCTCCAATGCACCAGCCGCTCTCTGCATCAGATTCAAATCACGACTAATTAAACTTAACGGTTTAATGATAATCCCTAGATAAGCAATAAAACCTACCAATTCTGCTGTTGTTAGATTCCCACGGATTACTTCCATACCTCCATACCAGAAAAAAGCAATCCCACCGATTGAAGCTAATAGTTCAATTATCGGATTCATTGTAGCCATAATCTGGACACTCTTCATGCTAGAGTTGAAATTTTTTACTAGAGCCTTATCATACTTTTTACTCTCATCACTCTCTTTAGAGAAGGCTTTGATAATTCGAATAGCTGAAAAATTTTCTTGAACAATCGTTGTTATATCCGAAATTGCAGCCTGAATTTTATTACTAACCTGGCGCATTCTGCTACCAAAATTATTGATAACCATTGCAATAAAAGGAAAGACTGCTAAAGTAAAAAGTGCAAGCTTCCAATGAATCATGAAAAGAAATGCGACCGAACCAACAACTGTCAAAGGTTGAGCAATCAAACCAGGTAATGCAAGCACCAAACTATTTTCTACTACCTGAGTATCATTGGTGATCCTGGAAATTAACTCTCCCACCTGCATTCTTTGATGAAATGCCAAAGACATATATTGTAAATGATGATAAAGCTCTTCTCTTAACTTTAAAGCCACTTTCTGACCTACTAAAGCTAACAGATACGCCTGACTATAGTAAAAAATACCTTTGATAAAAAACAAAAGAAAAAAGCCAAAGACAAGAAAGTTTAATCTGCCAATAGAAAGTCTTTCTAGAATAGATATAAATTCTTGCAAAATCAAAGGCACCATCAGATTTGCAAGTGTCATTACTAATAGGCAGAATAAACCTAAAAACAATTTACCTTTTAAAGTTTTAAAATATTGAAATAATCGTCGATATACTTTCATATTAATCACCCTAACTTATAAACTTGCATCAAATGTGTCAGATACTATATAATAAGTTTAGCTTATTAATAATTTTAGTCTTCACAATAGAAAGGAAGTTTATCATGAAACCGAAAGCAAGTGTAATCATTCCGACATTTAACCGGAAAGATATTCTTAAAAAAACTCTTCTTGCCATCACTAATCAATCTATCGCACATGTTGACTATGAAGTAATTCTAGTTGATGATGGTTCCACCGATGGTACAGATAAGATGGTACAAGCTATCAAGGCAAACCAGCTTATCCGCTATATCTATCAGCCTAATAGTGGACGAGCAATTGCTCGAAACAACGGAATCCATCATGCTAAAGGGGAAATTATTATCTTTATCGATAGTGATATAGTCGTAAATCACATCTTTGTGGAATCACATTTAAAAGAACATAAAAATCACAAAAACACTATCGTCAACGGAGTCGTCATCAATACCTCAAATTTTGAAGATCCCACATCTGAAGAACATAAAATTACTGACTATTCCCGTGCTTCCTTTGCAACAGGCAACTCTTCTGTAAGGAAAGAATTTTTGTTAAAAGCAGGTCTTTTCGATGAAGAGTTTAACCAATATGGTTGGGAAGACCTAGAATTAGGACACCGTCTTCTTGACTTAGGTTTGCAAAAAATAAAAGTAATAGATGCTATTGGATATCATTACAATCCACCAGTTTCATTAGATTATTTACCTCAAATGTTGAAAAAAGAAAAAGAACGAGGTAAGATGGCCCTTCTTTTCTATGCTAAAAATCCAACTATTCGGACACGATTAACCACTCTTTATGCCTGGCCTTTTTTTCTTTTAGAACGATTACTTAATCTAGGTGGCTGGCCAGATTGGAAAGTAACCGAAAATCTTTTGGAATTCTTGAAAAAAACCAATCGAAAACGCTTATTTCGCTTTATATCTCAATTCAAACTGATCCATGCATATTTTAATGGAATGAGAGAAGGTCTGCGCGAATCTCGGAAATAATTTTTTCTGCGGCCTTCTCTTCTTTTTTATAATTTTGTAATCGTTCTTTAACATCAAAAATTTCCTGTTCTAATACCTCCCTAATCCGTTCAGCAATCATCTTAGGAGTTAACACACCAATTAACTCAGGAAAAATCTTTTCATCTGCTGAACGATTTACTGGTGAGATAAATTTAAATTTAGGTAACAATTTTGGAATTACAATCTTACGTTTTAAGAAAGAACCCAGCAATGGAATTTGACCTATAATTCCAACTAAACCAGGTAAAGGTATTAGCTCTGGTCTATTCAATGGTAAAATAACCAAAGTAGGAATTTCCATAGCAGCCAATTCGACATTATTGGTACCTGGTAAAGATAGTGCTAGATTGCTCACTTGCATCGAATTATAAGAATTACCTTGATAGATAATAAATTTATGCTCATCTATCGTAAGGTTATAAATTCCCTCAATACCTGTATCACTAATCTTACAAGTACTATCTTGAAGCCCTTTTAAAAATTTCTGAAAATTATCTAGAGTTATAAAAGGTGCTAGAGTGATGATAATTTTCATTTTTTCTTTAAGCAGAGTTAACGATTTTAAGAAAAGTGGAACTGTTTCAACCAGTTCATGAGGTCTACTCCCAGGAAAGATGTTTATCACCTTATCATTCTCGTCGATCCCCAATCTTTGCCTGATCTCCTCCTTAGAAAAATCAGGTTTAACAGCATCCAACATCAGATCACCAACAATTCTTATCTTAGCACTGTTTATCCCTTTACTTTTTAATCGAGTTTCAACCTTCTCTGAAGGAACAAAAAAGAGACGAATCTTCTCATCATGCCCAGCATCTCGCTCACTATAAGCATAAATAGGAAAATTAAACCTCTTACCCAAAAGCGTAGCATGGCCTAAGTCTCCTCCCAAAAAAAGAACAAAACCCTCATTAGCGGGTCGAAAACCCTTGGGTTTCTTTTTGAAAATATTTTGTCTAAAAATTACATACCGTATATAATCACCAGGTCCAATCACCTGATCAACTTCTGGAAAACTTTCAACCACTGGCACTTCTCTACCACTGGCAAAAGTACAAGGAGGAATAAAAACTGTAATCTTACTATGTGGCAATTCTTTTTTGATTCTTTTAACCATAGGTTTTACCCAAGCTGATACTTCACCTGGACTATTAGTTGTAAGAATTACATCCATTCCACTATCCCCACTTTCCTAAAATTCATTTTCTTTCAAAGTAGTTATAATCAGATCAGCAACACGTTCAACCGCTCCAGTTTGACCTAATAACTGGCGAACTCTGCTTAATTCCATCTTGATTTCAGCCATCTTTGACGAATTTTCAAGAATTTCTATGGCAGCTTGAGCTAAATTAGTTGAAGTTACTTCTTTTTGTAAAAATTCCGGAACAATCTGCTTGCTTGCAATAATATTAGGTAACCCGGCAAATTGAACCTTTGCCATAAGTCTACCCAACAAATATGTACTCCTTGAAGTCTGATAAGCAATTACCATAGGCGTTCCAAAACATGCGGCTTCCAAAGTAGCCGTCCCTGATGCCACTAAAATCAATTCAGCATTATCCATTACTTCATATGATTGGCCTTCAGTAAAAATCAATGGTAAATCCTCAATGTGATCTTTCCCCATAGAATATATTATTTCTTTAAATTGAGGTGAGGCTAAAGGCATCAAAAAAATTGCTTTAGGAAACTTCTCCACAATCCTTCGAGCTGCTCCTAACATTGAAGGCAAAAGGGAGATAATCTCACCACGACGGCTTCCAGGCAACAAACCGATGATCAGATCATCTTCCTTTAATCCATATAAATTTCGGAATTCATCATGAGATAATGATGATGACACAAAATCTAATAATGGATGCCCAACAAAGGTGACCTCAGCATCATTTTTTTCATAAATTTCAGCTTCCATTGGAAAAACAGCAGCAATTTTTGCTCCCCATTTAGCCATCTTTCGAGCACGCCATTCACCCCATACCCATGCAGAAGGGCTAAAGTAATTAACTATTGGTATACCTTTTTTATGACCAATTTTAGCCATCTTCATATTAAATCCAGAATAGTCTACCAAAAATAGTAGATCTGGTTTTTCTTTATCTATAATATCTGATAACATATCGATCAATCGATTAAATTTTCGTAAATGTTTCAATGCTTCAACAAAACCAATTGTGCTAAATTGAGTCGGATCATAGCAAATATCCACACCAGCTTTGCGCATCTCTTCTCCGCCCATTCCAATAAAGGTTACATCCTGCTCTTTTTGCTGTAAAGCTTTAATTACCCGGGCAGCCTGCATATCTCCAGATACTTCACCGGCCACTACCATAATCTTTTTTGTCATCACGAGTTCACCTCATCGCATATACAACGATTCCATTTTCTTTAGCCAGTTTTAAAACTTCATCCTGTTGGATAAAAAAAGTTTGATCAGCCTCGACAACAAGACCTTTTGCTCCCACTTGAACCAGATTTTTCATTGTAGTAAGACCTATAGTAGGAATATCAAAACGATAATCTTGTTGTGGTTTGCTTACTTTACAAACCACAACTTCATGAGCTAAATCTCCACTTCTTAATATCGCCTGATCTGTTCCCTCAATCGCTTCCACTGCAATGACGGCTTTATCTTTGACCACAACAGTTTGCCCGATATCTAACCGACCAATCTCCTTCGCCATCTTAAAACCAAATTTCATATCTTCAATAAGATTATCTGTCAATTCTAATTCTGGGATTAATGAACCCTCTTGAGCAAGAAAAGAATCCATATAAGTTGTCTGGTTAATAAATTCAATCCCTTCCTGAGTAAACTCCTCAACTAAAGCTAATAAAATTGCATCATCATTTCTCTCTTTTAAATTAGCTAAAAGATTCATTAGTCGCTGATCTATTTTAAGCCCTTGATAAAGCTGAGTTTTTTGGACTTTTCCCATCATCACAGCCTGAGTAATCTGTTCATTTTTTAAAGTTTTAATAATCTGATTTAGTTGTCCCACACTTATCGAAAAATAAGAGTCTGAATACTTCTTCAAAACTTCTTCTTCCGTATCAGAGGTTATGCCAATCGTCACTAACTGAACTCCCTGTTCTTTAGTGGCCTGTGCCCAAACAACAGGCAACATTCCTTCACCAGCTATTAATCCAATCCTTTTCATCATAAACCTCTCCTAACGGACAATACCTCTAGTAGCATTTCTTAAGAAACTCAAAAAATGTTCAATATAAGGACTGGTCTTCAGTTCCTGATCCATCTTTTCTATAGCTTGAGAAATATTTAAATTCGTACGATATAGAATTTTATAGGCTCTTTTAACTTCCTGTCTGACTTCTGGGGTCACACCCTTTCTGCGCATACCAACTACATTAATACCTGCTACCTTGGCAGGATGTCCATCAACAATCACATAAGGTGGAACATCTTTTACTACTTTTGTATGAGCACCAACCATCGCCATCTTACCAATACGCACAAATTGATGAATTGCGGTTAAACCAGCAATCACAGCAGAATCTTCAACAATCACATGACCTGCTAAATTAGCAGCATTTGACATGACAATATGATTACTCAATTGACAATCATGAGCAATATGACAATAAGCCATAATTAGATTATCATTACCAATCCGAGTTTCACCTCCACCACCTTCAGTGCCAAGGTTAATTGTCACATATTCTCGAATGGTATTATTATCGCCAATAAAAAGATAACTCTTTTCACCATGATATTTTTTATCCTGAGGTTCCAATCCAATAGACGCCCCAGGATAAATTGAATTGTTGCAACCGATCTTAGTCCAACCATCTATAACAACATGAGGGCCAATTTTTGTATTCGGACCAATTTCTACATTTGGGCCAATAATTGTATAAGGCCCAATCTCTACATCTTTTGCTAATTTAGCACCCGGATGAATAATTGCCGTTTCATGAATTTTAGCTATATGAAGAATTTTCTCTCTCGCCTGTACTGCTTTCGCCATTTTTGTTCCCCCTCATTTTGTTAGCCTTCCACTATTGTAAACATTAATTCTCCTTCAGCAACAACATCACCATTTACCAAAGCCTTACATTTAACTTTTGCCATCTTTCTTCTAAATTTAATCATCTCAGATTCAATTCGCAGTTGGTCACCAGCCGTAACAGGTTTACGAAATCTAACATTATCAATTCCTGCAAAATAGGGTATTTTATTCTTAGCATTTTCACTATCCAATAACATAAAACCACTAATTTGTGCCATTGCTTCTACAATTAAAACTCCAGGCATAACTGGATGTCCTGGATAATGCCCTTGAAAAAATGGCTCATTTATGGTTACATTCTTAATGCCTACTACTCGAACTTCTTTTTCCACTTCTAAAATTCGGTCAACTAATAAAAAAGGATACCTATGTGGCAGAATTTCTAAAATATTCTTAATATCTAACATTCGTTTACCCCCTATTTTGTGAAAAAATCAATTGTGATAGATTAGCATTTAAACTATGACCTGACTTGATGCCAATAAAATGTCCTTGAACACGACCATTTACTGCTAAATCTCCTACCATATCTAAAATTTTATGTCTTACAAATTCATTAGAAAACCTTAAAGAATTTATTATTTTATCATCACCAATTAAAACTGCATTCTCTAAACTTCCACCAAGAGCAAGACCTCGCTTATGGAGAGTTTCCACTTCTCTTTGAAATCCAAAAGTCCGAGCTGATGCAATCTCTTTTTCAAATATTTCATTAGTAATCATATAATCTGCATACTGAGTACCAATTACTTGATGTGTATATGACAAAGTATAACTAATCCTAAATCCGTCATATGGTAATGCAACCAAAGTTGCATCATTTTCTTTAACAAATAATGGTTCTCTAATTTGAAGCATTTTTATAGAACCTTCTTGTTCTACTATGCCTCCACCTTTTAACAAATTCATAAAAACAATAGCACTACCATCTGTAACGGGGGGTTCTTCCGAATCGATCTCAATCTCTAAATTATCAATACCTGTCATTGAGATAGCAGCCATTAAATGCTCAATAGTATGAATAACTAGATTACTTTCTATTGAACCAATTGAAGTACATCTTTTGGTTGAAATAATATTATTAGGTGTTACTTTGATAATTGGTTGACCGGGTAAATCAATTCGTCGAAAACTAATTCCTGTATTTAAAGAAGCAGGACGACAGGTGATTGTCACATCCTTCCCTGTATGCAACGAAATTCCTGTATAGCTAACAGGTTTGACCAGTGTTTGCTGTATCTTTGCTTGTTCCACGGCTTTTCCCCCTTACTCTCTTCCGGTAGGATATCATACTAATATTCAATAAATTTATACATTGTTCCTGCTAAAGTTTCCATTTTTTTAAGAGATTTTAAATTTAATAATTAATGATATTCAATCATTTCTTTATATCGTCTACCAACCCAAGATTGAGGATTTTTAAAAATTATTTCTGGTCTCCCTTCCTCAACAATCACACCTTGATCCATCAAGACAATTCTATCTGCAACACGACGAGCAAAAGCAACTTCGTGAGTTACAATAACCAATGATTTACCCCGCTGCCGAGTTAGATCTTCCATAACTTTTAATACTTCACCAACTAAGATTGGATCAAGAGAGGCCGTAGGTTCATCCATCAAAACCAAATCCGGGTCTAAAGCTAATGCACGCGCTATGGCAACCCTTTGCATCTGGCCTCCACTTAAATCTGCTGGACGATAATGAGCAAAATCAGTTAGATCAACCTGTTCCAAAACTTTCATTGCTCTTGCTTCTGCCATTGTTCGTTCCCAGCCCCATTTGATCAAACCCAGCATAACATTTTCCATAACCGTTAAGCGATGGATTAGATTGAAATTTTGAAAAACAAAACCAATATCTTTTCTAAGGTTCAAAAGATCTTTTTCCTTCAACTCATGGATAGGATTCCCTTTGAAAATAATCTCTCCAAAATCTGGCTCTGTCAATCGATTTATACAACGGATCAGAGTGGATTTTCCACATCCACTCGGACCCATGATAACTACTGTTTCTCCGGTTTTAACCATGAGATGAATTCCTTTTAAAACTTCAAGAGAGCCATAAGATTTTTTTACATTTATAATTTCAAGCATCTTTTCACCACACTCTCTTTTGATCACTATACAAATATATTTTCCAGTTTATCTAAATTCGATTATTTAAAAATCAAATTTCTTCGATTTAATATCATTAAAACTCCTGGTTTACCTGCTGGAATAACAATTTCACGCAAAATCTCGGTCAAATTAAGTCCTAAAGCCTCTCCAGCCATATATTCTTTTTTATCAATTGGATTAATCTTATCCGTTACCAGAGCAATAATCAGCCCTAAAATCCCACCAATCCAAGCACCTGGATGACTTTCTACATAAGGAAGTTGGCCATTTGTCAATCGAAAGATCAGTTCAAGAGTCAAACTTCCCATTACAATACCGAAAAGAATCTCTGAATTCAAGACTTTGATCACAAAAGACTGATTTTTCTTCTTACGGAGATCTTTAACCACAGCTAAAACTCCAGATAAATCCAGCATTAGAACCAACATCATTACTACAACTGCAACCATAGCAGTAATCGTTTCTTTTATTTCAGAAATAATTCGTAAAAATTCACCTCGAACATTAGGTTGGATTATTCCTGAATCCATGTTGAATACAGAAATTGTTGGTTCACCTACTATCTCCATAACAAATAATTTAGTATTTTTGATATTTAAATCTTTAGGAACCGAAATTAAAATCTGTTCTCCTGGAATAATCTCACCCGTCATATACTTATCAATCAATTTAATTGTTCGAGTTACTTCTTCATCTCTTAGTTTTGGCAAAGTATCACTAATATAACCCAATTCAGTGATAATTGCTGCAACATCTGATTCTTGTACTTTCTGCAAACTCTCTTGAATACTATGAATCTCCTGATTCATCGTTTGATCATCTAACTGACCTAAATACTCTATAGTTGTCTCACTACTTGAGATAATTCGATCCAAAATATCTGTTACAGCATTGGTATCATTATTTAAAAGATTACCGCTAGAGACCATCTCCTGTAACTTTTCTAAGTCATAACGCCAATCAGAGATTTTACTTAAAATCGGATTGTAGCTATTTAGTTTTGCTAAAATATCTCCTGTGTTGTTACGAAGTAATTCTTGCATTTTGTTCGCCATCTTAGATGCTTCATCTAGATTTTGAGCATAGCTATCACTAACACCGAAATCTTCTTTAAGAACATCAACCTGACCTTGGAATTGACCCAACTCATTGTCTAAATTAACCAACTCTTTCTGAGCCCATTCTACTTTGGAAGTAATCTCTTCCGCTGTAATGACCACCGAAAGTATGCTGGTAACAAAATCTTGTATCTTCGTCAACTCCATCTGACTTAAACTCTCTCTTACTTCTTCTACTTTACTCTGCCCTTCTTTCAACGCTTCCTGAACCCGGTTAATCTCTAACAAAGTGTCACTATAAATTTCAAGAGCTGAAATAGCCTCACCAGTCATCCCATAAAGATGAGTAAAAATCTGATCAAGGTCAGGTAAAACCTTAGCAAGCTCATCAGCAGCATATTTCAACTCTTCACGTGGACTTTTTACATTTCCTTCTCCCAAGAACATAGCAACCTTCCCTTGAGAATTAATCTTATAAACTTCCTTAGATTGAATATCAGTCACGTTTCCTTCTAAAATCAATGCTTGAATCTCATCATCAGTGACATTGATCACCTGAAGTTTTAAATCCATCGGTGTTCTACTCTCACCCTCTTGAAGATTAGAACGTCCTGGGCCAGGTATAATCAGATAATCATCAGTTCGAATAATAACTTCCTCTTCTTTTTTCACTGGAATTGTGACAACCGTCGCATATTGAAGCAAAAACTTTTTCATCTCCAACATAGTATTCACCAAATATTGTTGATCATCTACTTCATTTGTAGTCAAATTTTGCGCATAAGACAAGTTATATTTGTCCTTTAACTCAATCGCAAGTTTTTCACCCAGAGCAACAGTATCCACGGACGCATTATCGATTGGAAATCTAACCTGTAAGATTTGATACTGATCGAGGAATTTTTTAACCTTCTCTGTCACCGCATCAATATCTTTAGCCGAATGAAGCATCATATCGATCCCAGAACGACTTACAGGATAGGTAAAATAAACACCATCCATCATTGATAACTCTTGTTCAAACTCTTCTAATAGACCAGAAGGAATTCCCCTGATCGTTAGTCTAGGCTCTGTCATCACAGTAACTCCTACAAGACCTGTAACATTAGTAAAGTAATTATTCTTCTTCATAAAATGTTCACGTGTCTTATATTTGTCATCTAAGCGCACAAAAAAGTTAGTCTTACCAGCAACCGTAACACCCTGTTCAACACTAGAGCCGGGTAATTTCACCCTAAGAATATCTCGAATCTGAGATAAAGCAGATTTTCGAACTTCACGGTTAACAGTCAAAAGGAGGTCAAACTCACCATAATTACCAATCAAGCCAGAAACCGTATTCCCAAAATAGTTATCCGCCATATAACCTGCTGCCATCGCTAATCCTGATCCCAAAATAACTACAATCAAAAAATGGATAATCAAATCTTTACGAAAACCTGATCTTAATAAATACAGCATCGGATGCTACCTCCCTTTTTTCTATAATTAGTATAACACTTTTTTATTTAACAACATTTTCGGAAGGTTGAAATATCCCAACTTTTGCAAATAAGGATGAATTATCTTGATAGATTTATCTTTCAATGGAAATCAAATCTACTTCCGAAAGTTGTTAGACTTAAGATGTAATAACGTAGTTATTACATCGACTTTGACAGTGAATAAGATTATAATTTGTAATTTGTGGTATAGAATTATTGTTATTGACATTTCATTATAAAACGTCGCATTTAGTATATCATAGATTAGTAAGTAGGGGGGTGTAAGTTTATGGGAAAAGAAAAGCAACTACAGATGCAGTTGCTTTTTAAATAATATTTCTTTATGAAAAATTATCGATGTTTCCCTATATGAGCAATCAATATCTTACCATTCTCAATGTTTTCTTGACCTTGATGAAAATAAATTCAATCAAAACGAAACTTAGTATCACCTGATTTTGATAACTTAGTATGAGGCTCACATACTAAATCTACTACACTCCCATCGTGTGCAGTAAATGAAAATGTAAACCGCTTTTTTGCTGATTTAGAATCTCCTTCTAACGAAGACGCTATTTGATGCATTGATTTAAAAATACTTAAAACTTCAGCTAAACCCTTACATCTATTTTCCTGAAAAAGTATTCCAAAAGAATCATTTAAAACAGAAAGATGAAATGATATCTCACTAATATATTTATGTAAAGGCGTACTCAATGTCTTCAATGAATTTTTTATATTAGAATGAAAATACAAATTAGGAAAACAGTATTTAGCAGCATCCATAAACTCATCAGGTGTTCTAATATTTTTTAAATAAAAACGATGTGATTTCTCCCATCCGTGGATATTTCTTACATGTAAATCTGAATCACTAGTAGCAAACATACTGATAAAAGCCTGTGGTTTAGTACAGATTAGTTCATTAATTTCTTTTTTAATCTCTTCATATTCACTTGAAAATACTGTATTTGCCTGATCAATTAACTTAATTAACATTTTTCTTTCGCCTTTAAAACTTGATTCTGAGGAATACATCCAGTCTGCTATTTTTACATTTTCTAAAAATTCAACACCATAAATATTACCATCTTTAAATATTTGATCTCCAAATTCGACTATTAGATTCCGAATATTTTCAAGTTCAATTAATATTTCATATAATTCTTGATTTTCATCATTTCGGGTCACTAGCGTTGCATAAAACATTTCATCCCGTTATTTAACGACTAGTAATTATAATAATATAATAATTTTGCCAATCGATCTAGAACTAAATTATTCATTTGAGTTTTATCAGCAGGTTTAGCAGGAGTTATAATGGCCTGATCTGGGATGAATCCATCATCACATAGGATTACTCGTTGATGCAACTTAATACCACTTTTGCTTGTTCTAAATTCAGCCCACCCATATTTAGATAAACACAAGCTGATTGTTGAAGCATCGATTAAATAAATCCTACCTAGTCCTTGTCTAAGTACATTGAAACCAATGTCAGAACTATATTTTTTAATAATCCCCTGGAATAATGACTGAACAATATCGGTAGGTAAATCTCGCAACCTACGCGATAGCTACGCTGGACTAATTGATTCAAGAACGATTAGTTTTTTATAATTATCATTATTTAGTTGATTGCTAATTTCACGCAATCCTTTGTGTTGATTTAACTGAGCAAAAATGAATAATTGGATCAGCTGTGTAGTTGTAAGTTTTTTAACATACTTGTCAACCTGGTTAGTCAGTAATGAGTCTAAAAATTTTTTCTGAAAAATAGGTTCAAACAGTTGATAAAATGTGGTTTTTGTAATATCTTTGTCCATGGGTAAGTTCTTTATTTTTAGAGATTCGGGCGAAGACTATCCTAACTCTAATTATAAGGAGTTTTTTATATTTCTTCAATCAAAATAATCAAATTTGGGTCTTGACAATTCAATAATTTTTTTATGCAACTATAGCAAAAGTTCTATTATTTTTTGTTATTTTAAGACATTTATAAATAAAAGGTTGACTATCAAGCGAAGAAATGTTATTATAGTTGTGAATAGAACAACTTAAGGGAGGTTTTATTAATGATTAATACTAGCAAGTTAGAGGGATTTATGCACTCTAAAGGCTGGAGTGAACCTATGTTAGCCAGAGCATTAGGTGTTGATTATTCCTATCTATACAGATTACTTCGAGGAGAGCGAAAAGGGGGAGGGAAGGTTTACATAGGCATATTAAGAATATGTAAGCATGAAGGGTTAGATGTGTTTGATTTTCTAAATATAAAGTAAAACAAAAAAGAGTGACCTGTTAACCATTGAGAAAAGTGGGGATAGAATTAGAGCTTAACTGGTCACCCTTTGAGGATAACAATATTATACAACATAGTTGTTTATTTGTCAATAACTATGTTGACTATTTCTCGACTTTAATATATAATGTTGTTAGAACTTTTGAGGAGGTTATAAAATGCTTAAATCGTGTTTTGAATTTAAAGTATTGGCTAAAAAGATTCAGGATTTTAAGAAGGAAAATAAGCTTACTTATGAGCAAATCGGAAACGCCCTTGGTGTAGATAAGAGCCACGTACATAGAGTTATTAACATGGAAACTTATCCTTCTTTACCCTTCCTCATTCGTCTTGCAGAATTCATGAATCTACCTTTATATATTCTTTTTATTCCAACTGAAAAAATGATAAGACAGGAATTCGCTGAGAAAATGAATAAGCGTATAAAGGAATTGGACTGGAATTACGATGAAGTAGAAGAAAAGACTAGTATTCCACAGCTGAGATTAATGGATATCGTCAAGGGGAACTCATCACCTACAAACGAAGAATTAAAAACCCTTGCTACAGTATTAGCACTAAAAGAAGGAATCAACTATCTAGAAATGAAACTGAACCTAATGAAAAGCCTTCTAACTGATCTCGATTTAAAAGATAATCAAATAGAAAATATTTTGCAATATATAAAAGATAATTTAAAATAAATTTTAAACAAAAAAACTCCTTGGGTCATTTCCCTAGGAGTTTTACCTATTTACGATTATTTATTCACCTAACTAACTCTGTATATGTACACAATTAAATGAAAAAAAGAGACCCTTATTTTATTAAGAGCCTTTCCCAGAATGGATTACCTATTATATGTATTAGTTTACCCCCGCCCTCTTAATTTTTTTAAAAATATGTAATCTAATCAATGTCTGGAGTAGGCCATGGGCCGGTACAGAAGATAATACCAGAGTCAGTAGTTGAATCATCTGGTACAACATGAGGATCAGCAAAAACCGATAAACTACAAAAAGCCAACAAAACCACAACACTTAAAATACAAACCATTTTTTTCATATTAACTCCCCCTCTTCCCTCTTATATTTTTTCGTAATATGGTGTACCTTTTAATTTAGTTTTCAAACTATCTTTCATTGACTTTAAGCAACCAATTTTATAATCGCTAACTATTTCATTGATCTTGATTAAAGTATCAAATGCATAAGGATAGGCTTCTGCATCTTTAAAATAGTCAAAAGCAAGATATAAACCATCTATAGCTCTCAAAAACGCCTCTTCACGTAATTCTACCATTGCAGAATTATAAAACGACTTTGCCATTTCTAACTTATTACCATATTGATTGCCTATTACTTCGGCTTTTTCTGTGTACTCTTTAACGAGTATAGGAATACCCTCTTTATCAGCATCTAGATGTAAAGCTGCTAAGTTATTATATATTTCTGGCAAATCAATCTCCTCACAAAATTCCTCTGCCTTTTCCTGCATTTCTATAGCTTTTTCATAGTCACCTTTAAAGGAGTAATAAGTACTATAATTATTATAATATTTTATTTTTTTAACTCTATCTGTTTCCTCAAAATCATTCCATACCATATCAAGATATTTTTTAGCTTCTTCTAAGCTATCTTCAGTACTAGTTTCTAATAATAAATTCGCCCATGCAATATTTATGTATACTCCCACTAAAAGATATTTATCATTAGTTTCACCCAGAAGATCTTTTAAAATTCTTATAGCTTGCTTCAGTTCCCCTAAATAACCCAAAACAACACCTTTGTATTTTTTTAACTTAAATGCTTCTGCACCAGTGTTATGCTTTAAAGCATCTTCGATACTTTCTAGAGCTCTTCTATGTTGATTAAAAGAAACAAACCCTTTAGCCTTTAAAAAAGTAGTCTTAGCAAGTATTTCTTTATCATCACCTACTAATACCTCTGTTTTACTAATATTCGACACGAATTCTAATAAATCCTTCTTTTCCAACATTTTTTTAGCTTCTTCATAAAATATCACTGCAGATACTTCTAATGCTGCTCCCATTCCATTCTTTCCCCCTTATTTTTTTTTATTAAAGTTTCATTCTTAAATGAAATCTTTCAGAGTCGGTTTTTTGTCAAAATGCAAGACTTTACATTTTTATTATATCATACACAGAAACCTATTTCAATAGTTTACTTATAGTTTTTACAAATAAGTTAAATTTTCTATGTGAATAGAATTTTTTAATTCAGTGACATCGAAGCAACATTATCATATATTTAAACCAGTTTTGTCTTATTTTATATATGAAAATGTTAAATAATTATATTACTTCATACGTGACAATGTAAGGAAGGGGGAATATATAAAAGTTTCGCTATTGAGGTATTACTTACCTATTTATTTTCTTTTTCTAACTAGCTAATAAAAACAACCATAAGCAAAATAAAAGAGTTAATATATGTTATACCCCTCTGATAGCGATTCTAACGGAACCTAGTTGACCCTATACCCATACTATCTCATTATTTATTTATATTATAATGTAATATATCTCTTTCATCTTTGCTTTGAAAAAAAGGTATTAACCGTTATCAAAGTACAGGTTCGTGAGATGTGGTATAACTACATTTTACGAAGAAGTTATACGGTTATCTCTAAGTAATCAGCATTTATTAGAGCCAGTAAGCAATATTCAGCAGATCGTTAAGGATTTATGTGGAATACAAGCCCAATATTTTAACAATTCTATACATGCTCTAAAATTACGCTATAAAGGTGAATTAAATCAACAATGTTTTATAGATTTGGTTAAAACTTGGACTGTTCGAGGAACTCTACATTTAATTTCTAAGGATGATTGGAATATATTTATTTCTGCATTAGAAACTGATTGGTTTAACAGATGGGGAAAATATCTAGAAAAATACTTTTCTTCTTATGAAAGAAACCAATGGCAAACAGAAATATATGAACTTATTAAATCTGGAATTATAAATAGGGATAATATGGTTTCTTATTTTACTAGAAATAATATTTAGCAGGATATGGGCCCGCTACTTTAAATGATTTTTCTTATTGGTCACAATTCAAGGTATCAGAGGTTAAAAAATTATTTAAAAAAGTTAAAGTTCCTCTCCAAACTATAGTAGATCGTAATGGAATCGAGTACTATTTGCCTGAAAAATCAGATATGACTCTCAATCCTACTCCTAAGTTTTTATTCTTGGCTGGTTTTGATCCTTTATTATTAGGTTATAAAGACAAAGAAAGATTTTTAAAACCAGAATATCATCATTTCATTTTCAAGAAAAACGGTTTTATACATTCTGTTTTGTTGTATGAAGGACAAACTATCGGTGTATGGAATAGGAACATAGATGAATTAAATTTACAGTTATTCGAAGTTGTTTCTAAAAACGAAAAAAAACTTTTGATTAATGAGGTACATCATATTTTTAGGGGAAAGATAAAGAATGTTAACTTCTCAAAATACGGTTAGTCCAATACTGACTTTAGATTTAACACAGAAATGTAATTTTAAATGTTATTATTGCGTTGACAAAAAAATCGTAAAAAGAGAGCATCTTAAAGAAATTCCGTAGGAAACATTAAAAAGCTCTTAGTAGAGTTAAAAGCTGAAGGTTGCCGAGAGATTGAAATAACTGGCAGTGAAGAACCTACACTATATACTAAATTTCATGATTTTCTAAATATATTAACGATTTAAGATCAGCCCCACTTGATTGGATAAGAGTCAGTTTAGATGCAGGTACACCAAAAACATACAGTTTGGTTCATGGGACTGACCCTGCATTATTTAAAAATACACTGTATTCCATAATGAATTTAGCTAAATCCAAAGTAATCGGAATTTGTTATATAATCCTCCCTTTCAATTATGAAGAGATATTTGAATCAGTAAAACTAGCAAAAAATATTGGGCTTCGTATTTCAGGACAGTTTTAATACCTACAGGTGTTTATCCTTGTTCATATTATCGAAGAAGCATTACTTGACAGTACATTACTAACTTGTCCAAGTTTCAAAAGATAAGGACCATTTAATCTCACATCAAATAATTCCAAATCCCCTTTTAAAACTGAAACTGCTTCAATAGACTGACGTGCTAGTAACAACGATTGAATAATAGTTGATTTTCCAGCACCATTTCCTCCTACAAGGAGTGTCAAAGGAGCAAAGTCAACCTGAGTATCAACAAAGCATTTGAAATTTTCTATACACAAACTTTTAAGCATTGTCGATCATCTCTCCCATCAGTTTTGTCATCGTTGCAAACTGAACGCGAATTTGTTTAGGATCACCAGTTCCCTTTGAAAGTGATTCATCAAATTCTTTATTCAGTCTAAGTTCTCTAGCTAACCTTTTTCGAACTTTATCCCCCCAATCCTTTGTAGCTAAATCTTTATGATCAAAATATGCCAGTATTACACTGGTACAGGTAAACAAAGATTTGTTTATTGGATTTCTTCTATTATTAATTGTAATTCGCCGGAAAGCATCCTTACCGAAAAACAAAAAAGAATTTTTCATTCCCCTTATAAATGCTTTTCCATATCGTTTCAGATCTTTTTCAGTTGCATTATTTAAGTGTTCAAAGGTTTGATCTAAAAAAGCATCCATACCTTTTTTAGATTTCACTTCACCAGTTTCAAAATCAAATACATTATAAAAAGCAATAAACCTCAAAATTAATTCTTGAGCTTGCAATCTCCTGTCACTCATATTATCTGTGGCATTTTTAAAACAGTTCATAGTCGATAAATCTCTTAAAAACTGTCTCAATCTTGGCCTAGCTGTTGAATTTCGAATTTCCTGAGCACTTAATGGTACTCCTCCCGTATTAATTCTTCGAAAAATATCAAACTTAACCTGAGTGGGCGTTCTTGAATCTATTACATTGATTGCCAAGGTTGTTCGAGTAATTCTATTTTTATATTTTTGATCTAATTCAGAAAATCTTTTTTTGTTGTAATACTTTAAATATTCCAGACCAGACAATGCAAAGTCATCATTCAAAAAATCATTTATGGTACTCATGCGTTGTAAACCATCGACAACATGCCATATAGTATCTTCATCTTCATAAACATAAAAAACTGGTAAAGGAATTCTTAACATTAAGGATTCAATTAATAAAGATTTCCTTTTAACCTCTGTCCATACCTTCCGACGTTGAAAATCAGGAAATAAATTCAATTGTTTGTGTTCAATTAAATCCTTCATTTGGTGCACAGAGATAGGCTGAGAATCAACACGTATTTGATCTGCATCAAACGGTTTCTCTTCTTCTTCTTCTTCTTCTTCTTCTTCCTCTTCCAAAGATTCGATTTCTTCTTCTAATTCTTCTTTTTCATCTTTTTCTTCTTGCCAATCAATATCATAATCTTTTTCACACATAGTTAAAACCACCATTCTATTAAGTCAATAATGCTTAACCTTTTTTCTTTAAAAGCTATCATAAACGATAGCCTTTAAATTCACTACTCATCAGAAGCACTACTCTCAACCTCTTCAGTTACCTCTTCCTCTTCATCATCTAGGATAAACTCAATCACTACTCCACCATTTGCATCAAAACCTTCTTCCTCACCTTCAAGACGATAAGTAAACTCTTCGCATTCTAACTTTTCATCATCTTCCCCGAGTACTACTACATTATCTCGAGCAAGAACTAACTCTTCTTCCTCTTTATATTCTAAGTACTCTGCCGTAATAATCTGATCTTTAACCTCCATCTTTACATTCATTGTAGCAACAAGATGATCACTTTCACCTCTAGTGAACTCTACATGTCCTGCAATAATATCAATTATATCATCTTTATTCTCCTCGGAATTCTGATCATCTTTAGATTTTCTTATATAGTGAATATCTACATTTCCATCAATAATAAATTTCTCATCCTTTAAATCAGCATTCATCTTCTGACCAATAATTCTATTCCCTCCTTGCAAAACAACCACATTTCCAATAAAAACCGCTCTTTCTTCTTCCTCATAATATTCGACAAGATCAGCAGAAATCACATAATCTTTATAATGCACAACTGGGTTTCCTTCAAAAACATAATAACCATTTTTTTTATCATACGTCCCATGGTCAGCATTACTTATCTTAACTTTTTCCGCTGCATTAGCTTCTTTTACAAAAAATCCTCCTAATGCGAAAATGAAAAATATCATTCCCAGTATTATCATTGTTAAATATTTTCTATTCACCATTATCTCCACCCCCACTATCTTCGTTATTATCATTTTCAATCGTAAACTCAACTCTAATATCACCAAAAAATTCATAGATATCCTTATCTATATCTACTTTCATCTTTTTTGCGTTTACTAAAGATTTTTCTGTTCGAACCTCCACCAGACCAGTAGTCATTATTTTTTTTCTATGTTCATAAAAAATTTCATCTGTTTTCATCGACTCCCCATCATCAGTTGTAATCATGACATTATGAATCAATTTAAAATCTTCTGTCTGACGATTATACTCTCCACCATCTGCTTTGATAAAATATTTCGCATCTCCATCATCATAAATCTCTCCATGCTCCAATCCATTTAATAGAGTCTCCTTCTTTCCCCGATCGGTCATTGAATTAACCTCCAACATCCACTGTTTAACACCATCTTTATGCCCCACTAGTACCACATTATTTAAATTATACTGAACCTCTTCTTTATTTGATGGTTTTATAGGATCCTCTGTATTACTCAAAATGATAGGAAACAGAAAAAATAATATCACTAAAATCATTAGAATACCCATGGAGATCTTATTGAACATCAAAGATCCCTCCTCCTAAATCCGTATCAAAAAGAAACGGATCATCTGCACTAGTTCCAAACTTGATCTTCTCCTTAGGAAAAGCTTTGATATGATAATTAAACCAGGCCTCTTTTTTGACAACATCATAGCTTAAACTAATCTCACGACAATGAAGATCACGAATAAGTTCTATCTTTCCTGAACTCTTAGAATCAGTGAATAATTTATCTGGGTCAAAGGATGTAGCTAGATTTAACTTCCAGTCGTCATTAATCTGCCAATTTAATTTTGATTCTATCTTTGAAAAATCCCAGTTTGTTGGATTCACCTTTACTGCCATCTTCAATGTCAAATCATCTTCATTGATTGTAGCTGAACCTGTTATGTTTGTAAATTTCTTATAATTTAAATCAAAAGGAACAGATAAAGAGAATTTGTTATTTTTACCCCAACGATAATTTAAAGAATTGCTAAGCGAATCAAATTTGTCTGTTTCCAGGTTATATCCAGTTCTGGTAGTTATATTTAACCCATTCTTTGAGTAGCTAATATTTCCTGTTACCTTTTGTGTAGTACGATTACTATAGCGATCAAAATAAAACGGACTATCTCCTTCTCCATCTTTATAAGAGTATTTCACACTAGCGGCTATTCCATAAACCCTACTAGTCTTTAACTCAACAGTCGGATTGTATTCACAAATCCAATCATATGTTGAGTATAAGCGGATTGAACCTGAATTACTCAAAACCAATTTAAAAGGATTTAACAATCTAAATTCTTTTCTAAAATCAAGCTTATTTTGCCATCTATATGCATCAACTTCAGTTCGGTTCTCAATAAATCGTCCCATTGTAGTTGTATACTTAAAAGGAGATATATAGGGTTTTAAATCCGTTTTTAATCTACTAAAATTCATTTTAGCTTCTAATTCTGACAATGTATATATCTCATAGTCTGGATTTGAAGATCCCTTCTTTTTGATTAACCATGACCAACTGAAAAAAGGCTTGTTCTTGTTAGCTTTAATATATCCTTTCCATAAATCGTTAGTCGTTTGATGAAAATAACGATTATCTGATAATTCTCCTTGAAGAGTAACACCCGCTAAATTCCACCGAAGTTTCAAGCTATTTTTCAATGTATTCGTTCCAAACTCCCTTATATTGTTATATGCAGAATAATAATTGCTTGACAACTTTAGATAATCTCTCCCTTTTGTATAACGAATATTATTAACACTGCTTAATGTATCCCGGTATCCATAACGATTTACTGCAGAGTTAGTATCAAAATACAAATTTTCCCAAGTGTACTTTTGAGAATGTTGAAATATTAAATAAGGATATGTTTCTTGCTCATCTTGTTTTTGTAAGTATAAATAAACTGATCCAGTATTTTTCTCCTCGTCAACATAATAATGCTTAAAACCACCTGCCGGGCCAGCCTTTTGAAAATAATCTCCGTAGAGTTCTCCATATTGACCATTATCCCAGAAATAGTTATAGGTTGTTTTAATATACCAACCTTTAGTTGAGTTATAACCAATTTTAGGGGTAAACTTCTGATCTTTTTCTTTTAAAGACATCGTATAATAAGGCCAGTATAACAAAGGTATTTTCCCGTTAAATTCCCAAAAAGTTAAGTGATATGCTTTGATTTTATCCCCTGGATAAACAATGATCTTTTTAGCTTTAAAATGATAATGAGGTTCATCTAAGTCACAAGTTGTAATGTGCCCCCCTAATATCTCTATAAAATCTTCTTTATAATGGGCTTCTTTTCCATAAATATGTGCCTTTTCCTCTGAATCTTTTATTTCCGTATTGCCCCTGACTTCTAATAGAATTCCGGTTTTCGATTTAATCTGATAAGTCAACTCTGTTCCTGTAAAGGTGTCATTATCTTTCTTCATCTCCACATGACCTGTAGCTTTAATTTCAATAACTTCTCCATCATTTAGACTAGCGATGATCTGATCAGCTTTAATCGTAGCTTCTTCAGTAATTATTTGAGCATTGCCAATAAAGATCATCGAGTCATCAACTACAGAATACTTGACGTAATCCCCCATCCCCTTCACTGTCTCACTGGCGAAAGCCGGAGTGACCATCACTATGAGAAGAATAATTAAAATAAGTAAAAAGATTAATTTTTTCAAAAATTTTATATCCAATTTACCCACATCCATTTCGTTATTTTTTAACTTTCGGTGATAGGTTTGGTGGTTAACAGTTTGAAAGTTAAATTATTTTTATTCTTTACATAGTGGAACTTTTTTGCTTTATGTACGTCTTTATCTATAAGAAAAGAATTCTTGACGGCACATCAGAATTCCTTCATATATGATTATCCAATTTTGAAAAAAATGGAGAGTGATTGCTTATGAGAAAAAAATTAATTGTAATTAGCTTAATTGGATTTGTTTTTCTTCTTACAGGATGTTTTCCGGATTTAATAATAATTGACGGTAAAGTCATTGATGACCGAGATGGTGAATCTATCCAAGGAATTAAAGTTACCTGTAATGGATCAGTCACAGAAACAAATTCAATAGGAAACTTTCATATTTCACTTCCTGATGTTGAGTATCCAACAGATGTTACTGTATATATTGATGGTACAGAGTTAGGATTTGAAAAAAAAGAAATGACTGTTCGGGTCTATCCTAAAGAAGGACGTTCGATGGGTTCTGTAGAATTAAAAAGAGAAAAGGCGCTTATTTATGGGACTGTAACAACATATCTTACATCTACCGCAAATCTCAAACCATTGAGTACTACTTCAGTGGAACTACCTACTATTGAGGGGCCAGCCTATGCAGAAGGTGAAATTATCGTAAAGTTCAAAGATTCATATCAACCACAATCCATACAATTATTATCTACAGAAATGAATATAGAAATATTGGCACAAGATTCAAAGGCCCAAATTGTCACTCTTAAAACAAAAGGTGATACTGATGAAGCAATTAAAAAATTAAAAGATAGACCTGATGTAGAATACGCAGAACCTAACTATTATGTCTATCCCCTAAGCGTTACAGAACCTGCAAATTTACGTACTCAAGCTTATTGTAATGATACTTATTATAATTACCAATGGAATCTCCAAGCAATTAATATCGAAAATGCTTGGAGTGTAACAATGGGTAATTCTAATGTAAGGGTAGCAGTATTAGATACAGGAATTAGAAGTGGCTTAACTGATCTAAATGCTAACATCGACTGGGCATCAGGATATGACTTTGTTGATAACGATAGTGATCCCAGCGTTTTTTGGGATTCTCATGGAACCAGAGTCGCTTCAATCATCGGTGCACTCCCAAACAACAGTTATGGAATCGCTGGAATCAATGAATCAGTCAGCATAGTACCCATTCGGATTCTGAGATCCACCATCAATGACGGATATTATGGAAAAACAGATGAACTTTTGCGTGGTCTAGAATATGCAATTTATGATGCTGATGTAGATGTAATCAATTTAAGTGTAGCCATTCAGGCTAGCTATAGCGAAGCAATTGATGATATGATTAAATTTGCAGAAGAAGAAGGAGTCCTCATCATAGGCGCTGCCGGTAACAATGGAGACAGCTATCCAACTTATCCCGCAAGCCATAGCAAAGTCCTATCAGTCGGTGCCGTTGGGCCTACTTTGCAACCAGCTTCTTATACAAATCGAGGTGTAGATATTTACGCACCCGGCGGGGATTATGATGTATATCCAATAGGTAATCAAAATATGATCATGACTGACTATTGGTCACAGGGTACTTCTTTAGCCAGCGCTCACGTAGCAGGTGTGGCAGCTCTCATGTTAGCTAAAGAACCTTATCTCTCTCCATCTGAGCTTCGTAGCCGTTTAAGGAACACTTCCCTTCAATTAGCTTATGGTGAAGGAGATACAGGGTTGGTGGATGCATATAGAGCTGTTACAAATTTAGAACACGGCCGACTCTTTGTTTTCTTAGGCACTGAATCGTATAATGGCTTTACTTATGACCCAAAAGAATCCACTTATACTTACAATAAAGATGACGAAAATTATTTCAAACTCGCAACCGTTGAACCAGGTTATAGACACCTAATCGCTTGGATCGATAGTAATGCAGATGATAAACTTTCTTATGGCGACTTTTTTGCTGAAAAGTACCTTAACATTGAATCTGGCGAAATGGAGCAAGTCTACTTAAATTTATATCAATATTAAATTTCCGAAAGGACGTGTCTACTTATGAAAAAAACAAAAATCTTTTTACTAGCTTTACTGTCTTTAGTTTTTATCTTATCAGCACATGCTCTGGCTTATCGTGATGTCTATGTCGATGAGGTAGGAGTAGATTTTAACCTCTCCCCATCCAACAATGCAGAGATGAACTACTTACCTTTACAAGAAATTGCTGAATACTATGGAATCTCCTTAAACTTTGACGAAGATGATAAAGAGATTCACTGTGTTTGGAACAAAACCAGATTCCTTTTAAAACTTGGTAGCCGCATTGTAGAAGTTAAAGGCAAACGTGAAGTTTTAGAAAATCCCATCTTTAAAATCAATGGTCATATTATGGTTCCAATAGATTTCTTTGAAGATTTGCTTAAAATTGATTTTAACTGGAGAAATCCAACACCAATAATTATAGTTAGACCTATTAGTTTCCAAAATTCAGTTAAAGTTTATCTCTATACCAATATGGAAAGTTATGATTTTGGTGATCAAATTGTAGTAACACTGATTATTAAAAACACCAGTATGCAAACTTTAAAAATCCCATTGCGTTCCAGTCAGGTTTACGATCTCACCTTATCTTATAAAAACCACGAACTCTGGAGTTGGAGTAAAGATAAAATGTTTCTAACAGCTATTAGTAACTATATGCTGGAGCCAGGCGAATCAAAGATATATAACATTACCTTGCCAAAAGATTTGATTCTGACCCCTGCACAGTATCAGCTAGTTGGTTCCTTTGCTGCCAAGCCAGAAGTAAATTCTGATACTACTTACTTCTATGTTACTAACTAGAATAGTACTAGGAAAGGCCTCCAAATGGAGGCCTTTTTTTGATTGATTAATATTCCCAAATAAATTGATTTTTAATGCATAAAATTACTCCATCCCTGACATATCAAAATTCCCTTACTAAACCAAAACTTTTTCAACACATTTCTCACCGACAAATACCAATACCCATTTCATAAGCTTTTTCTTTTCCTTTAATTCTTTTGCCTTAGAGTAAGCTAAAAGCTGGTTTTTTCCTTCCTCAATTTTTTCTTGAATCAGAGTATCACCTTTTTTGTCATAATCACTTTTCTTGATGTATTTCAGTTCTATCAAGCCTTCATATATATCTTCTATACCCATACGTTTAAAAAAAGCGATATCAATATAGCCATTTTTAACTTCATATTCGCTTTTTACATAATATAGTTTACTTAACATCAAATATGTTACAAAAAGTAGCTTAACATATTTTTCATCAAAATTGATATAATCCCTATTAGATAAATCTCCTAATGTTTTTTCTAATAAACCAACAAAGTCATCAATATTTCCATCTAATGCTATTCTTTCTATACTATTTGCTAACTCCGTTATATCTAATTCCTGTCTCATTTGTTCTTTAATTATTTGTGCAAAGAAATCGAAATATAGCTCTTTGATTACATAGTTTGGCATTTTTAGTTTTACTCTGTTTAAAATACCTTTTTCAATAGTCAAAAATCCTAAATAAAATAGTAATGAAAGAAAATCACCTGATGTAAATTCTTTTGCCAGACTAAATTCTCTAGTAATAGCTGTAACTTGAGGTTCGTCTTTTAAAATGCTCTCTAATATTTTAAAATTTCTCTCCCTATTCTTCAGTGTAAAAAGTTTCTGCATTTTTGAATAGTCACTGGATATATTACTATCAACCAAGTCTTTTGGTGGTTTTCCTGTCTTTCGATAAGTATTTAGATAATACAAAATCATGTCACTATTAAATACTCTTTCCTCTGCATCCTCATTAAATAAATAGCCATTATAGTAATTTTTTAATTCTGGCAATAATTGCTTTACATCAGTCATATCTACAATATCTTCTAATAGTGATAAAACTTCTGTCTCTGTAAATCCCATCATCTCATTAAGATTGGAATCACGGGTTAGATTTGATGCTATATTAAATCCACTGGTAAGGCTATCTAAAGTAATCGGACTTACTCCTGTAACAAATATCCTATCTACAATCCCTGTAGCGGTTCCGTTCTTTAAAACTTCATACCATTTACGAACAAAACCTGTTTTGCTTATCGTTTCCTCAAAAACTTCAGTCTGAAAACTCAATAATTCATTGGCAAAATGATCATATTCATCTATCAAGACATAAATTTTTCCACTAATTTTTGATTCTACTCTACTTAAGAACGATCTCAATACTACAGAAGGCAAACCTTCCTTTGTATATTCAAAGTCCAGGTTATATGTTTCACAAAATTTAATCAAAGCTTCAAGAACAATTGAACTAAATTCAGAAATCAATATTTCTTGAGTGGAAGTATTAAGTCCAGAAAAGTTAAATTTCAAAATGTAGTAACTATTAGCATCTGGAGTGGGATTTTCTCCGATATATAAACCGCTAAAAAGTTGCTCAAATTGAGTTTTATTGTTTATATCATAATAACTCTGTAACATTGATAGAAAGAGACTTTTTCCAAATCTTCTGGGTCTTAAGAAAAAAATATAATCCTCTCCATAGTTCTCCAATATTTCTATATACTTAGTTTTATCTATATATAAGTAATTCTTTGATCTCATTTTTATGTAATCACTAACTCCGTAAGGAATAATTTTCTTATTTTTCAACTTAACATCCCCCATCACATATAGTTTGAAAAAAATTAACTTTATCTTATCATTATACCACATGAGAAGGATATTTAGAAACTCAAAAACAAAATTATCAAACACTGAACCTCCTAAAACTTTGACGAAAATGATAAAGAGATTAACTGTGTTTGGAACAAGACCCGTTTCATTTTAAAAATCCCTTTGCGTTCCAGTCAGGTTTACGATCTCACCCTATCTTACAAAAACCACGAGCTCTGGAGTTGGAGTAAAGATAAAATGTTTACAACAGCTATTAGTAACTATGTGCTGGAACCAGGCGAATCAAAGATATATAATGTTAAGAGACATGCTTTTTGACAGTAAACCCCCGATTTTAGGATAAAAACTCTGTCAGTAAATAATAATCTTAAAATTTTACCCTTTTCCACTCAAAAAAAATACATCAAAGGTTTCCAAA
>JAGMES010000090.1 GCA_023128035.1 Halanaerobiales bacterium
ATACTTTTTGTGGGCTAATCATTTTATTTATATTTTTTTATGGATTAACGATAATAAAAATGTACAAGATAGAGATAAAAGGTGGAACTTTAAAAATATCTTTAAAGGAGGTTAAGTTAGCATATTATGAAGTCAAAAATCGCTGTAATTATCTTGCTTTCCATCTTGGTCATGATTGGAGTATCAACATGGGAATTAGCTACAACAGATGCCCAGGGAGGTCGTACTCTTTATTGGGGAAGTCGTGGATCAGATGTTTCTGCTTTGCAAAGACGTTTGAAGCAATGGGGTTATTATAAGAGTGCTGTTGATGGTATTTTTGGTGCTTCAACGAGTGCCGCTGTAAAGTTATTTCAGCGGAAGAATGGATTAATGGTGGATGGAATTGTGGGTGCTAAAACCTGGGCGGCTTGTGGTTTTAGTACTAAAACTCAGAGAACTACAGGCACAGGAACAAAAGGAATTACAAATAATAATGATCTTGATTTGCTGGCTCGACTAATTCATGCTGAGGCGAGGGCAGAACCGTATATTGGACAAGTATCTGTTGGTGCTGTATTGTTGAACCGGGTTAGAAGTTCAAAATTTCCTAACACGATTGCTGGTGTAATTTATCAGCCTTTAGCATTTGAATCTGTTGCGAACGGTCAATTTAATCTCTCACCTACCTCTGAAAATTACCGTTCAGCCAGAGATGCTATGAATGGTTGGGATCCTACATATGGTTGTACATTTTTCTGGAATCCGTCAAAAAAAGTAAGTAAATGGATTTGGTCAAGACAAATAATTGTAAAATACGGAGATCATGTTTTTGGAAAGTAGGAGGTGAGCTGAAATGAAAACTAGATGGATAATTCCAGTCGCGGTAATCGCCCTTTTACTGATAGGAACAGGTATTTGGGGCTATAACCAATATAAAACGCGTCAAAATTTAGAAATTTTTTTAGGAAACCAATATAAAGAATCATTTTACAAATTAGTGGATCGGTGTGAAAATGTTAATAGTTTTTTGGGTAAAGGAATTGTAGCCAATGGTCAGGAACAATTTATTCGTAATTTGGATGATTGTTCTGCTGCAGCCGCTGCTGCTCAAGAGCAGCTAAACCAACTCCCTATTTCCAATGCTACTTTGATGAAAACATCAAAATTCCTAACTCAGGTTGGAGATTATTGTCGAGCGTTGTCAAAAGAAAATTTACAAGAACGGACAGTGACGGGCGATCAAAGAGATAAGTTACAGTCTCTAAGAAGTCAATGTGCTAATCTTTCACAAGCTCTTTTAGATTTACAAAGGGAAGTTAATGATGGAACCATACGAGTTGGCGAATTGATTAAAGGAGCACGAAATACAGTTGATGATGCCGATAATCAACTTCTTTCCAATAATTTTAAAAATTTAGTGGAAAGTAATGAACCTTTTCCAACTTTAATTTATGATGGTCCATTTTCTGATCACATTGATCAACAACAGCCTAAAGGATTGACAGGAGGAAATATCTCTAATGATAAGGGACGAGAGATTTGTACAAATTTTGTAGAATATGATGGAAATCCAAATTTGGTAATCAAAGATATTGATAATGCGAAAGGTAAAATGCCAGCTTATCAATATACGATTCAACCAAATAATGATTCTCAAAATCACACTACAATTGGATGTTCAAAAAAAGGGGGACATGTAATTTGGTTTATTAATCCACGAGAAGTGGGAGATCAAAAGATTACTCGTGCAGGTGCAGTCCAACGTTGTGATCAGTTCCTAGAGGAACGTAATTTCACTGATATGGTTCCTACCTATTCTTGGATTGAAGATAACGTACTTACTATCTCTTATGCCTATAAAGAGGATGATGTGATCATTTATCCAGATTTGATAAAATGCAAAGTTGCTATGGACAATGGTCAGATAGTTGGTTATGAAGCAATGGGTTATCTTATGTCACATCGGAAACGGGATCTCCCTGAATCTAAGATCACTGAATCTGAGGTGCGTGAGCTTTTAAGTGAACGATTTGATGTGGAATCTACTCGACTTGCCTTGATTCCAACCTTAGGGTTAGGTGAAAAATTATGTTGGGAGGCTCGTTGTAAATATCAGGAAGAAACATATCTGTTTTACTACGATGTCGAAACTGGTGAAGAGGTAAATATTTTACGTGTGATTGATGCGCCAAATGGAACGTTTGCAAAATAGTAGAAATAAAGATATTCGCAAAAATAGTTAAGGTAATTCGCTTAATCGAAGGCTAGTTAAGTGAATTACCTTAACTATATTTTTAATACTCTATTGAAGTAAATTTATACCTTGATTTGGAGATTGTTGTATGCTAAAATATATTCAGAGATGATTAAAATAAACGGTGTAATTGATGAGAGTTGTTTAAAAAATGAAAGAAAGGGGAATTGCTATCAAAGATTCAGTAAAGGAAAATTATATTGTAATTGAAAAAAGCGTATTTCCTAATAATGGAAAATTATTGTTTTTGACATTTTTCGCCTTATCTTTGCTTTTATTTGGAATGTTAGTAGATAAACCAATAAATATAATTACTGGACTTTATAAGATTAGTATTGAGCCAGATTTACTAATTACAGATTATATCGGAGTTGGAGGTATTGGAGCATCTTTTGTGAATTCTGGTTTATTAACTCTTATAGCTATCTATATGTTATACAAATTAAAAATTAATATTAGCGGAATATCAATTGTATCTATATTTTTGGTTGCTGGATTTGCGTTGTTCGGAAAAAATATTTTTAATGTATGGCCGATAATCGTTGGTGTGTTTTTATACGCAAAATTTCAAAATGATAAATTTTCAAAATATATACATATAGCGCTTATGGGTACGAGTATGGCACCAATAGTAACCCAACTAATGTTTAATAAAACTTATCCAATAATTTTTAATATTTCTTTTGCACTTTTAATTGGACTATGCATTGGTTTTATTTTACCACCCATATCTAGTTATATGATGAGAGTTCATCAAGGCTTTAATTTATATAATATTGGATTTACAGCGGGTCTTATTGGAACTATACTTGTTTCATTATTAAAATCATATGGATTTTTACCACAAAAAAGATTGATTTGGACAACTAATAATAATTTAATTTTAGGATTATATTTGTTAATCATATTTGTTTTAATGATAATTGTAGGATTTTATATAAATAACAAGTCTTTTAAGGGGTTAAGAAATATTTTTCAATATCACGGAAGACTTGTGACTGATTTTATTTTTTTAGAAAATTTCGGCATCACTCTTATAAATATGGGCATAAACGGACTGGTTTCTATGTTGTATATATTATTAGTTGGAGGGGCATTAAATGGGCCAACTATTGGAGGTATATTTACGATTGTAGGATTTGGAGCTTTTGGTAAACATGTAAAAAATATTTTGCCTATTTTTTTAGGAGTATTTATAGGAAGTGTAACAAAAATATGGAGTATAAATGAACCAGCAATATTATTGGCTGCGTTATTTGGGACTACTCTAGCGCCCATTGCAGGCGAGTTTGGTTGGAAATATGGTGTGTTGGCAGGTTTTATACATTCTTCAGTAGTTTTAAATGTTGGAATATTGCATGGAGGTTTTAATCTGTATAACAATGGATTTGCAGGAGGGTTAGTCGCAGCTTTATTAATACCGCTTATTGAAGCTTTTAGGAAGGATGAAGATTAATGAAACACGATAAAAAGAGAATTTCGAAAATAATTGATGAATTAATCATGTATTGTTTATCCATGGATTCAACAGATATTGATGTTAAGTTAGAGAATAGAGAAGATTATTGGAAAATACAAATTAAAAGCAATTGCAATAATATAAAAGAAGAAAAAATAAATAGATTGATCAAATGTTTAAATTATCCAAAACAAGAAGAGATGGAAGAATATTATTGGGAATTAACTGGCGAATGTGATGTAGATACTGAACTTTCTATTGTAGGAATGATGACAAATAAAGCTGAAGTGAATTTTGCTAATGATATTTTAGAGATAGTATTATATAGGAATAAATGATGTGAACAATTCAAATAATATTTGGTGTATATGAATTATATATGCATTATCATCCACCTAAATTAAGAAAATCGCTATTTTTAAGGAAAAATTCGAATTTTTCCTGTAATTCAAGAATTTTTTTAGAAAAAGTTATTGACTTTTTCGTGTAATTTGCTAAAATAAATTTAATGAAATTAAGGATGATACATCCCAAAATCACAAATCCCCATAAGAAAGGAAGGATTGCTTATGCAGGGTCAATTCGGAGGTGCTTTGGGCCGCCATGTATTGGTAGAAGCTTATGATTGCAAAGTAGAGTTTCTTGATAATGTTAAGAATGTTGAAAAAGTGATGGTTGATGCTGCTTTATCGGCGGGAGCCGAGGTTCGTGAGGTAGCCTTTCATAAGTTTTCACCACAAGGAGTTAGTGGAGTTGTAGTCATCGCTGAATCTCATCTGACAATTCATACTTGGCCAGAATTAGGATATGCTGCAATTGATGTTTTTACATGTGGCGAAAGCCTAAATCCATGGGATGCCGTAGATTATCTAATAGAAAAGTTTGGTGCGGAATCTGTGACAGCAAATGAAGTGAAAAGAGGAATTTTTAAGAAAGATTCGAATGTGAAGGTATCTTAGAATACGGATGGGTTTTTCTTTTATACCTTCTTGCCCTATGATATTTACTAATATATAGATATCATAGGGTTTTTACTCTATATGTGATGTAATATTTTTGCAAAAAAGATAATAGTGAATAAAATTTAAAAGGATGAGGGGGAAAAAATTATGGAACTGTGGTACACAGAATATCAAACAAAGAAATTTGGAATTACTGCTAAGATTGCTAGAACTATTCATTCTGAGGAGACTGATTTTCAACGATTGGATGTAATTGACACTGAACAATTTGGACGGATGTTAGTTTTAGATGGGATGGTTATGACTACAGAGGGGGATGAGTTTGTTTATCATGAGATGATCAGTCATATTCCGATGATTACTCATCCAAGTCCAAAAAAAATTGCTGTTATAGGAGGAGGAGATGGAGGAGCTATTCGAGAGCTCATCAAGCATCCGTCTGTAGAAGAAGCTCATCTTGTTGAAATCGATGAAAAAGTGATTGAATATAGCAAGCAGTATTTACCTGACATCGCTTGTGGTTTGGATGATCCAAAGGTTAAAGTGTTTGTGGCTGATGGAATCAAACATATTAAAGAAAGTAAAAACACATATGATGTAATTTTAGTTGATTCGACTGAACCTATTGGCCCTGCAGTAGGATTATTCTCTAAAGATTTTTATCAAGATATTTATAATGCTTTAAAAGAAGATGGACTATTTGTAGCTCAAACTGAGTCACCATTTTTTAATAAAGATTTAATTAGGGATACGAATAAAGCAATCAGTGAGCTATTCCCGATAGCTAAATTATACCTAGCAAGTATTCCTACATATCCAAGTGGTCTTTGGAGTTTTACAATGGGTTCAAAGAAATATAAACCTGAAGATGCAGATATGAGTAGAGCAGAATCTATTTCTTCCAGTACTAAATATTATAATGAAAAAATCCATCAATCTGCTTTTTCGTTACCAAACTTTGTTTGTGAATTAACTGTCCAAACATAATAAGTTTATAATAACATTTTTGAAAGGGGTTTTCAGAATAGTTCCCATTTCCTGTGGGTGAGGAGTAGGAATCCTAAAAAGTTGTTAAATAAAATCTATTTAGCTAGCTAAATAGATTATTTCAAAGGGGGAATTGAGATGGATAAACTGAATGAAATGACGGCTACGTTACGCTTTTTGGGTAGTCAGGAAACACCAGAAGGTGCAGAGTTAATTGTTGTGGGCGCACCCATGGATTTTACCACAAGTTTTCGTCCAGGAGCTAGATTTGGACCAGAAGGGATTCGAAACATTTCATATGGTTTGGAAGAGTTTAGTTTTGAATTAGAGAAAAGTTTGGATGATGTAAGATTTTATGATGCTGGTGATTTAGAAGTGCCATATGGGGATGTTGAAGGCTCTTTAGATATGATAGAAGAGGCTGCAGAGATTATTTTAAAGGCGGGTAAAAAACCGATCTTTTTAGGTGGTGAGCATTTAATTTCATGGCCAGTAATTAAGGCAGTTTATCGTTACTACCCTGATTTAGCAGTTATTCATTTCGATGCTCATGCAGATCTTAGAGAAGAATTTTGGGGACAAGTAAATTCCCATGCAACCGTTATTGGGCATTGTGCACGGATGATGGGTGGTAAAAATATTTATCAGTTAGGGATTCGTTCGGGTTCAGTTGAAGAATTGGCTTGGGGAAGAGAAAATACAAATCTTTATCGAGCGAAAGTAATTGAAGCAATTCCAGAAGTAATTCAGTCTATAGGAAACCGACCTGTTTATGTAACAATAGATATAGACGTTTTAGATCCTGCTTTTGCACCAGGTACTGGAACACCTGAAGCGGGTGGCATTTCTTCAAGAGAGTTAATTGATAGCGTTTATATGTTAAAAGATATGAATATAGTTGGTTTTGATATTGTTGAAGTTGCTCCTGATTACGATCCAGCCAAAGCTACTGCTTTTGTTGCAGGTAAACTTTTGCGAGAAGCTTTATTGATGATGAGCAATGAATAAGCAGTACATATTGTATGATTATATTCTGTTAAAATCTTCTAAATTGAGCAAGCATGAACTTAATTTAGCAGATTTTATATCGTTTAGAGGAAAATTTAGAGAAAGATCGAATTAAATATAAAGAAAGAACCGAAGAAGACCTGTTCTATCCGGGCCAAAGATCAGGGATGATTCAGAGGAGGGAAAAGTTGATGCGACTTCGCCTCAAATTAAAGACTATTAAAGAACAATTAATTGATTACAATTACAATGCTGATTTGAATAATCTGATATTTGAAATTGTAAATGATGTAGATCCTCAATTAGCCAAAAAATATTTTCAAGATGGAATGATTATTTGTAATGAGCCAATTAAACCTTACACTTTCTCCAGAGTGCTTTTTGAAAATTATAGAGCAACCCGTCAAGGGCTAATTGTCCGTGGAGAAGGGGAATGGCTTATTTCGACCCCCATTGATGATCTGGCTGATATTTTGATTGATGGGATGATTGGGCGTTATCAAGTTATGATTGGTAAAAATACATTTACTGTGGAAAGACATCAGATGATAAAAGATCCAGCTATGCCACAGGAAATGGCTTGTTTTATGTTGGCACCTGTGGTTACATCAGTTATTAGACTTGATGGGCGAGAAGTTTTTTGCCATCCTTTACAAAGTGAATTCTACGATTTATTAAGAAAAGATTTAGCTTTTAAAGCAGAACAGATTGATGGAAAAAGTTTTGATCCTGATGAAATTCAGTTTACTATTATTGATCCTGAAAAATTTGATCTAGAACGAGCAGCTAACTTAATTCATTATCAAGGAAAAAATATTAAATGCTATCTTTTTAAATTTAAAATGTCTGGACCTTTACGAGCATTAGAATTAGCTTATTCCTGGGGTCTAGGTTCCTTTAATAATTTAGGATTTGGGATGATTGATTTTTTAAGATAAATAAATTATTTATTGACGAATTATAATGGCTACACATGTGGAGGAGTAGCTTATTGCGGGGAGCGTAAGAGGATTTGAAATGAAAAATTAATCAAAGATGGGTTTTGGCCCGAAACCCACCTTTGAATTAGTTGGTTATTGATTTATTTTGTGATGGTACCTTTGTGGTACCTTTTTTCAATAACAAATAGAATAGGAGGCTCATTAATCTGGTTAATGAATTGATATTGTAGTACTTCAAAGTGATGTTGATCTAAGTTTGTGATAAATTGAGATAGGTGGTTTAATTCCTCTCTTCCTCCGGTATGTCCATGATAGGCAACAATGGTGATGATTCCTCGGGGAAGTAGATGTTTTGTTAAAATTTTGAGAGCTTTTAAAGTTGTTTTTGATTTAGTAATAATAGAATGGTCACCGCTAGGGAGATAACCTAAATTGAACATCGCTGCGCGTACATATTGATCAAAAACCAGGTCTTGATCTATGGTTTCATGACCGCGATGGATAAGACGGACTTGATCTAAAAGGTCTGCTTTTTCGAGCTTATTTCGTGTTTGCTCTAAGGCAGAGGCCTGTACATCATAACTGTAGACCTTTCCTTTTTTGCCTACCAATTGGGCCAATAGAAGGGTATCAAGACCATTTCCAGCTGTAGCATCAATGACCAGATCACCTGGCTGAACTTTAGATTTGATAAGTTTATGGGAAAATTGAAGGCTATTATGCATGATATTTCTCCTTTCGGATATTAATATTTCAAATTTCGTAGGGTGGTGGAAGGGCGCGTTTAAGGGCATGGCATATATAGGGAAAAAGCTCCTTCGAAAAGTCAGCTCTGCATAACTTTATACTTTAAAGAAAGTTTAGTTTTGTCCTAATTCTTTCTGTTATTTGTTAGTTTTGATTGGTCGAGCTGACTTAGGCGTCGCTTTTTCCCTATATATGCCATGCCCTTAAACGAGGCTTTCTACAAACTGCGAAATTTGAGTTAATATTCTTGTGACTATTATATCATATTAAGAATATATTGAGTGAGGTGAAAGTTATGATTGGAGTTCTTTCTGATACGCATATTTCAAGACGAGCTAATGGATTGCCTAAAGAAGTTATTGAAGGCTTTAAAGGTGTAGATTTAATCTTACATGCAGGTGATTTAGTTGACGAGAGTGTCCTATTGGAGTTAGAAAAAATTGCTCCAGTAATAGCTGTTCATGGTAACTGTGATTCTCAAACGATAAAGGAGAAGTTACCTGCCAAACGAATTATTGAATATGCTGATTATAAAATTGGTTTGATGCATGGGCATGGTATTGGTGGTATTACTTTAGGTCGAGTGTTGGAAGCGTTTGATGGAGAAAAGCTTGATGCTATCGTTTTTGGTCATAGTCATAAGCCTTATAATGATCGAATAAATGGTACATTAATTTTTAATCCTGGTTCTCCAACTGATAAACGCTTTGAAGTATTTTATTCATATGGATTATTAATCCCACAGACAAGGAAAATTATTGGTAAGGTCAAATACTTTAAATAAGACTATTATTAGGAGGGGTAAGCATGGCTGTTTATGATCAAGCTCATCTTATTGCACAGGAGTTAAAGAATTCTCCAGAGTATCAAGAGTATATGAAGGTGAAAGGTGAAATTGAGAAAGAGGATGTAACTAAGAAGATGTTGTTGGATTTTCAGCGGAAACAAATTAAACTTCAATCGAAACAAATGATGGGCCAAAAGTTAGAAGATACTGAAATGGATAAGTTGAGAAAACTGGCAGAAGTAGTACAGATGAACAGATTAATTGGTCGCTATTTAGAATTAGAGCAGAGAATGGGGATAATGTTGAATGACCTTCAGAAAATTATCTTTGGTAGTTTAGAGATTGGTTTTAAAGAACTTTTTGAAGAAGTAGAAGGAAAATAATCAGATGGAAATTTATTCTTAATAGTAAGAAGGAGGAATATTTGAATGAAGGTAACTTTTTTGGGTCATGCTGCATGTATCTTAGAACATGAAGGTAAAAGAGTGGTTATTGATCCATTTTTAACTGGTAATCCGTTAGCTACTGTACAGGCAAATGATTTGAAGGTGGATGCTGTTTTGGTTACACATGGGCATAGTGATCATTTAGGGGATAGTGTAAAAATCGCAAAAAATTCTGATGCTACTATTGTTGCGATTCATGAATTAGCGCTTTATTGTCAAGGAAAAGGTGCTTTGAAAGTACATGGTATGAATATAGGTGGAGCATTTAGTTTTGACTTTGGTCGGGTAAAGATGGTGCCTGCAGTACATAGTTCAGCTGTAATTGAAAATGGCCAACCGATCTATTTGGGTGAGCCATGTGGATTTGTTATTCAGATGGGTAATTATACAATTTATCATGCCGGCGATACAGGCCTTTTTAGTGATCTTGCATTAATTGGGGATCAATTTGAGATTGATTTAGCTTTATTACCGATTGGAGATAACTATGTGATGGGACCTGTGGATGCTCTACGAGCTGTGCAGATGCTTATGCCAAAACGAGTTGTTCCGATTCATTATAATACTTTTCCTGTAATTGAACAAGATGGAGAAGCATTTAAGGATAAGGTGGAAGAGATAAGTGATTCAGAATGCATTATATTGAAGTCAGGAGAAAGTGTGGAAATATAGCAAGGATTAAGAAAAAATATTTATGGATGCAAATAAGACTATTATATTGTAAAAAATAACACCTCGTGTAATAACTAAAATTATTGTTGACACAAAGTTAAAACAATGCTATAATTTCCATTAGGTGAGAAAATAATATCCCCGCTCTTGCCTATCCTCAAAAATGGAGTGATCGGTTTAGTAATAGTTGATCACTCCTAACAAATATTTTTTGAACTAAATTATTCAATACTAATTTGTAATCAAAAAGCCTATGCTTAATATTAATCTGCATAGGCTTTTTTTAATGTTTAAAGTTGAAGTAATAACTACGTTATTACTTTTTAACCTTCAACTGATTTTACTTCAGGAATCTCTTCTTTTAAGATTCTTTCGATTCCATTTTTCAAAGTCATCTGAGACATTGGACAACCAGCGCATGCTCCTTGCAATTTAACTTTTACAACACCGTCTTCAGTTACATCAATTAACTCGACATCACCACCATCGGCTTGCAGGCTAGGTCTAATTTTATTTAAAACCTCTTGTACTCTTTCTTTCATTAATAGACACCTCCTTTACCAATAAAAATAAAGCTTATCATTTATAGAAATGATAAGTTTCTAAATAATATGTTTCCCTCGCGATATGCGTGTATTCACTTTTTATTGTTCGTGATTAATCCTTCAAATCCTTCTTACTAGATAAAAATGTTCTTATTTATTCATCGTCGGGATCATTTTTAGAATGTTTTTTGACCCGAACTACAAAGGTTAAATCATCATCAATTATAATGGTCTCTAATTCCAAACGATAGTTATTGCCATTTAATGAGATAATTCGCTTGTGCAAAATATCTCTTAAAATTATATTATCCAATTGATTGATTTTTAGTCCGATTAAACCAGTTAATAAATCTTTAACTTTTTTCTCAATCTCTTTTTCTGTTAGTTTATCTTCACTTGAGATGAGCTCAATTACAACTTTGCGAACGACTGGTGTAGTATAATAAGCGTTTTCTAATTGTTTAATTAAAATTTGTTCTTCTTCTAATTGCTGGCTTAAATTTTTGTTTTCATAAATTAACTGATCAAAGTGGTATCCAAGAATAAGGTTGACAATAACTGATCCTAAAATGATTCCAAGAAAAAGGCAGGCCATCATACGAAACAAGTCTTCCTTTGATAAAATTATAAATTTCATCAAAAGCCTCCTGTGAGAATTTTAATTATCCAAACACCAATATTTGCTCCCAAAAAACCTGCGGCAAGAGCTAGGAGCTGTTGAAGAATCGTTAATAACTCTCCTTGAAATATACTGCCTTCCAGAATTCTTAAATTATTAAAGGTTCCACCGATTGAACTTACTACTGCATATAACTTTAATCTTTGAGAAATTGTGTTCATTGTTCTTAAAGGAGAATCTTTTGTATAAAGAGCTGCCAAACCTCCAACAAATGCGCCTCCTAAAACAACACCGATTGCAGTAAAAAAGATTGGCATTATTCTGTTCATCATTTTTATCAGCTCCTTTTTAGTATAATGATATTGCATAAAGATATGGAATATAACATCTACAGTGAACTGATGCAGGAATTTGACTAATACTTAAGGAATATATTAAGGAATATATCTAGATATTTAACGACATGATGTTGACCTTGATTCAAGGAGCGGAGAGGATATGCCTAATTTTGTTCATTTACATTTACATTCAGAGTATAGCCTTTTGGATGGGGCTGTTCGATTGAAAAGTTTAGTAGAAAAAGCAAAAGAATATGGAATGCCTGCTGTAGCGATAACAGATCATGGAGTGATGTATGGAGCTATTAAATTCTATCGTTTAGCGATTAATGCTGGAATTAAGCCGATCATTGGTTGTGAGGTTTATGTAGCTCCGAGAAGAAGATTTGATAAAGAAGCTAGGGTTGATGAAAAAAGTTTTCATCTTACCCTTTTGGCTGAGAACAATCAAGGATATCAAAATCTCCTAGCTTTGGTTTCAAAAGCCTCTTTGGAGGGTTTTTATTATCGCCCTAGAGTAGATTTAGATTTATTATCTCAGCATAGCAAGGGTTTAATTGCTTTAAGTGGATGTTTATCTGGTCAGATTGCAAGTTTGCTTTCTCAAGACCAGTTAGAACAAGCGGAAAAGAAACTTGATGAATATATTAATATTTTCGGTAAGAATAATTTCTATATTGAGATTCAGAATCATGGGCTAAAAAGGCAACTTGATTTGATTCCTCACTTGGTGCGACTAGCAAGAAACAAAGGGGTACCATTAGTTGCTACAAATGATGTTCATTTTTTAGATCATAATGATGCAAAGATTCAAGATATTTTACTCTGTGTTCAAACAGGAAAAACATTTTCTGATCCAGATCGCTTACGTTTTGATAGTGATGAGATGTATTTTAAAACTGCTGAAGAGATGGCTGAGCTTTTTCCAGAACTACCAGATGCACTTAATAATACTCTGGAAATTGCAGAACGTTGTAATGTGACTATAGACTTTGATCATTTCCATTTACCGCATTTTGAGGTTCAGGGTGATAAATCTTTTGAAGATAAATCACTTGAAGAATATTTAAAAGAACTTTGTTTGAAAGGTATCAATAAGCGATATGGTCAAATGACTGATGAAGTTACAGAGAGATTATTTTATGAATTATCAACTTTGGAAAAAATGGGTTTTACCTCCTATTTTCTTATTGTGCATGATTTTATTGATTATGCAAGACGAAATGGAATTCCTGTTGGGCCAGGTCGGGGTTCTGCTGCGGGTAGTTTGATTGCCTATCTTCTCGAAATTACGGATGTTGATCCTCTTAAATATGGTCTGCTCTTTGAACGTTTTCTTAACTCAGAAAGAGTTACGATGCCAGATATAGATATCGACTTTTGTTACGTTAGACGCGATGAAGTGATTAATTATGTGACAGAAAAATATGGTGAAGATCATGTAGCACAAATAATTACTTTTGGAACTATGGCTGCTCGTGCTGTTATTCGGGATGTAGGGCGTGTTCTTGAGATGCCTTTATCAAAAGTAGATAAGATAGCAAAGTTGATTCCTGGAGGGTCAGGGATAACGATTGATAAGGCGATTAAGAGGTCTCCCGATTTAAAAAAAATCTTGTTGGAGGATGAAGAAGCAAAGAAACTCATTGAAATAGGTCGAAAGTTAGAAGGCTTACCACGACACGCTTCTACTCATGCTGCTGGAGTAGTTATCTCAAAGGATCCTTTAGAGAAATATACTCCTATTCAAAGGAATAAAGAAGATATTACGACTCAATATGAGATGGAAGATTTAGAGAATATTGGCCTTTTAAAGATGGATTTTCTTGGGCTTCGTACTCTGACAGTAATCAATGATACAGTAGATGTGCTGAAAAAAAGAGGAATTGAGATTGATATTAGAAAATTATCTTTAGATGATCCTAAGCCTTTTCAACTTTTACGCGAAGTTAAAACAGCGGGGATTTTTCAGATGGAATCTCGTCTTTATCAAAGACTTTGTAAAGATCTACAACCAGAAAATTTTGATGATATTGTGGCAATGATGGCTTTAGGAAGGCCGGGAGCTTTGCAAAGTGGGATGGTAGAGGATTATTTTGCCTGTCGACATGGGAAGAAAAAAATTGAATATCTTCATCCGGTTTTGGAACCCATTCTTAAAGAAACCTATGGTTTAATTCTTTATCAAGAACAAGTTATGATAATCGCTTGCCAACTTGCCAATTATACTCTTGGGGAAGCTGATATCTTAAGACGGGGTATGGGAAAAAAGAAAGAAGAACTAATTCGCCAACATCGTGAAAGATTTTTAGAAGGAGCGAAGCAAAATAAAATCCCTCTGGATATTGCCAATCGAATATTTGATTTAATGGAGTATTTTGGTGGCTATGGTTTTAATAAAAGTCATAGTGTGGCCTATGCTTTGATTGCATATCAAACGACCTTTTTAAAGGCATATTATCCTGTAGAGTTTATGGCAGCCACTTTAACATCTGTGATGGGGTCTAGTGGGAAGGTTGCATATTATATTGATGAATGCCATCAAATGGGGATTGAGGTCTTACCTCCAGATGTAAACCAGAGTGGTATGCACTTTACAGTGGTTGACAAAAATAAAATACGATTTGGACTTGCAGCTATAAAGAATGTTGGGACAAATGCAATTGCTGTTTTGGTAAAAGGGCGTGAAAAAGAACAGTATCATTCTTTAACTGACCTTTGTCAGCGTGTTGATACAGGAAGGGTAAATAGTAGGGGATTAGAAAGTTTGATTCGCTGTGGAGCTTTAGATTCATTGGGTGGAAATAGATCTCAGTATCTGGCTGTTTTAGACTACGTGGTTCAAAGAGCTCAATCTGCTCATAAGCAAAAAGTAAAAGGTCAGATTTCATTAGTGGAAAATTTAGCAGGATATGAAGAGCGCTCTCAGATCAAAGATATATTACCTGAACTTCCTGAATACTCTGCTGCTGAGTTGCTTAAAATGGAGAAAGAACTTTTGGGTTTTTATCTGACTGGTCACCCACTAGATCCATTCCTTACGAGGTATAATCATTGGGTGCAGGATAAAGTTGGTCAGTTGGTTGAATTAGAAGATCGGAGTCAGGTGGTTCTTGGTGGCGTGATTACAGATCGAAAGATTCATACGACAAAAAAGAATCAGTTAATGGCTTTTATATCTGTGGAAGATTGGTCAGGAAGTGTTGATGGGGTAGTTTTTCCTAGAGTATATGAAAGATATAAGGATTTAATTCAAGTTGATCAGCCGATTTTAATTATAGGTAAGTTAGATCAAAAAGATGACGGAATTAGTTTACTCATAGATCAAATTTTACCCTTAAATCAAGAATTTTTAGTGATACGACTGAATATACAAGAATATAATCTTCAATTATTAAAGAAATTAGGGCAAGGGTTGCAGAAATATAGTGGATTATTACCAGTTATATGTGAATTGGTTATTGGTGGAAAAATGCTTACTTTTATAACTGATAAGGAATTTTGGATTAGTAAAGAAGAAATTGTTGTTGAGTTTTTGGAAAAAGTTATTGGTAATAATAATTTTTATTTTTCATGACAAGGAGAGAATTAGATAAGGAGGTAATTATGTTAAGAGATATAGTAATTCAGCAGATGAAAGATCGTGGAGTAGAATTGGCAGAGGTTGCTGAAATCGTTTATCAATTACAATCACCATTTAATCCAGATTTGACTATTGAGGAATGTGAGGAGAGTGTTGAGCGAGTTATGGATAAACGAGAAGTTCATCATTCCATATTAACTGGCATAGCTTTGGATGTGGCTGCAGAAAAAAATGCTCTTCCTGAACCGCTTTTAAGTATTATCAAAACAGATGAACCACTTTACGGTGTAGATGAAACCCTAGCAGTAGCTATTGCGAGTATCTATGGAACTATTGGTATCACAAGCTTTGGTTATCTTGATAAGAATAAAATGGGATTGATAGCTCGGTTGGATGATAAGAGCAATAATGAAGTTCATTGTTTTTTAGATGATATTGTTGCTGGAATTGCTTCGGCAGCATCTGCAAGATTGGCCCATGGGAAAAAAACTGAAGACGAAAGAGGAATCTAATAAATAGTAGTAACCGTTGATTATTTAAAATTTATATTTATTTTATGCAGGAATCCCGCTCATTGATGTCAAAACTTAAATTGAAAATAACTAATTCTTCGAAAAAGTTGAGAGGGGTATAATTAATGAAATTACGATTAGAGTACGATTCGTTAGGCGAATTACACGTACCAGCAGATGCATACTATGGTATTCAGACGATGAGGGCAGTAGAAAATTTTCCGATTACTGGGTATAAAATTCATTCAGAATTGGTTACTGCATTAGCAATCGTCAAAAAAGCTTCAGCACTAGCAAATATAAAGGTAGGAATTTTGAGTAAAAAGATTGGAACTGCGATTGTTGAAGTTTGTGATGAGTTGTTAGCTGGAAAACTTCATGATCAGTTTATTGTGGATCCCATTCAAGGCGGTGCTGGCACTTCAATTAATATGAATATGAATGAGGTTATTGCTAATCGAGCACTAGAATTGATTGGTGAAAGTATGGGAAAATATAAGATTATTCACCCGAATAATCATGCAAATATGGGCCAGTCTACTAATGATGTAGTTCCCACAGCAATTCGGATTGCAGTTATAAATCTTTTGAAAAAAGCACTTGAGTCTTTTAAATATTTGGAATCAGTTTTTCTTAAAAAAGCTGAGGAATTTGATCAAATTTTAAAGATGGGTCGAACTCATTTACAAGATGCGATTCCCATCCGTTTAGGTCAGGAATTTGGTGCATATGCAGCGGTAATTGGTCGTGATATTAAACGAATGAGTCGTACTTTTGATAATTTAAAAGTGATCAATTTAGGAGCTACTGCAGTAGGTACAGGTCTGAATGCGGATCAGGAATATGTAAAAATTGTTGTTACTATGTTAGAGCAGGTTTCAAATCTTAATTTAGAACAATCAGGAAATCTAGTAGATGCAACTCAAAACACAGATGCTTATGTTGAAGTTTCCAGTTCTCTTAAGGGTGCAGCAGTCAATTTATCAAAGATTGCTAACGATCTAAGGTTAATGGCATCAGGTCCTAAATGTGGATTTAACGAGATAGAACTTCCTTCCAGACAGCCTGGTTCTTCGATTATGCCAGGAAAAGTTAATCCTGTGATGGCAGAGGTTGTTAATCAAGTGGCATTTCAGGTTGTGGGGAATGATTTAACCATCTCTTTAGCTTCTGAAGCAGGTCAATTAGAATTGAATGTAATGTGTCCTGTACTAGTCTTTAACCTATTACAATCTATTGAAATTCTGAAAAATGTTGTTCAAGTTTTTGCTGATAAGTGTGTGGTAGGGATCAAAGCTAATGTAGAACGTTGTAGTTCACTAGTAGAGAACAGTGTTGGGGTGATCACTGCGATAAATCCTCATGTGGGATATGAAGTGGCATCTAGAATTGCTAAGAAGGCAATCAAAACAGGAAGATCAGTAAGAGAGATTATTTTAGAAGAAGGAGTTTTGACTGAAAGAGAATTGGATTTGATTTTAAATCCATACGAGATGACGGAACCTGGGATAGCTGGTAAACAACTTTTTAAGTGAACTCGTCCAGCTAA
>JAGMES010000091.1 GCA_023128035.1 Halanaerobiales bacterium
CATATAAAATAATGTCTATATTTTAGAATATATATTTTGAAATATAGGGTTTAATTAAGCTATGCTGCACTAGGAAAGACATTCCATTCGTAGTAGAATATATTTTAGTCATTTTCAGGATTGAGTTCATAGGTATAATCCAAGTCATTAGTAGCATAAATAGATATGAAGGATTCTTAATCGTATCTTTGATATTTATTTTGACGATATTATTCATTTGAAGTATCACCACCTAATACACTAAAGAATTTTTGCTCTAAGTTACCCACTGTGCCATCATTAATAAAAGTTTCTATTATATGACCATTATTTAATACTGAAATTATATCGCTAACTTTTTCTATCTCAGATAAATCATGGGATGTTAATAAGATAGTTTTGCCTTCGTTTTTAAGCATCTTAAATAAATGTCTAATCTCTAGACGAGATTGAGGATCAAGGCCTGACGTTGGCTCGTCAAATAATATAAGGGTTGAGTCTCTCAATATTGTTATTAAAATAGATAGTTTGCGTTTCATACCTTTTGAATATTCTAACACTTCGTTTTCCAAATCCATATCCAATCTTAGTGTTTTTGCATAAATTTGAGTTTTTTTTGCAATTGAAACTTTATCTATATTAAAATAATCGCAGAAACAGTTAATATTTTCTTGACCTGTTTTTTTTTCAAATAGATAGTCATTTTCAAGTAAGGCAGAAATGCTATTTTTATCAAAGAAATATTCAATGGTTCCGCTATCAATTTTCAACAAATCCAAGATTAGACGCAAGAGCGTTGTTTTACCAGCTCCATTAGGACCGATAATTGCATAAACGCTATTTTTGGGTATGCAAAAAGAAATATTTTTAACTACATTTTTGTTTTCAAATCTTTTATTAACGTTTACTAAACTAATAATTTCTCCTTTATTACCTGTGATACTTTGTTTGTGCCCCATTTGCAAATTCCCCCTAGTTCTTTAAACTTGATAAAATCAGAGTTTTGGTCATATATATCTTTGATATTTGTTGTAAATACATTACCGATACTATTATTGAAATAATTAAGATTATCCATCATGCATAACTTAATATCACCACTAGATGAAATTGATTTATAATTTCAACGTTATCTAATATTAACAGGTGCCATTTGAGGGTCTTTCATAAGAAGTCACTCCTTTCTATAAAATTTTAGTATTTAATTCCTAAAATTAACTAACAAGATTGTATCATAATAATAAAAAAAATACAATATGTAATTTAAAATTTTGGTAATTTTTTATTCATCACTAATTACATATTGTAAAAATAAAAGTTTAAGTAACAAAAGGTCTATTAAGACGAATCTGAAAAAGTAAAATCAAAAATTAGAGTTAGGTCAATATACAGTTATAGATAAAATATCAGTAAAGTTGAATGAAAAAAATGATTGTTATGAAGCAGAGTTTTCTAATCTAGGGTTAATAGTATGGACACTAACAAATAAACAGTTTTCAAATTCCAAAATCTATGTTATTATGTATAGATAAGTAATATAAAGTTAGTGAAAACATTTTAAAAGAAGGAGGGGATGGGGATGAGTTTACGAGTGTATAATACTCTAACCCGGCAAAAAGAAGAGTTTAAAACCATTAAAGACAAAGAAGTAGGTCTTTATAGTTGCGGGCCAACTGTCTATAACTACGCCCACATTGGAAATATGCGTTCCTATATCTTTGCTGATCTTCTTCGGCGGGTTCTTGAATATAATAATTTTGAAGTAAAACATGTAATGAACATCACCGATGTAGGACATCTTTTATCTGACGCTGATGAGGGTGAAGATAAGATGGCCAAAACTGCTAGAGAGACTGGCAAGACTCCTTGGGAGATTGCTGAGTTTTATCAAATATTAATTTAGATGAGCAGATAGCAGGTTCTCGAGTTGAAGTAAACCTTGAAAAACGGCATCCAGCTGATTTTGCCTTATGGAAAAAGGCGGAACCAAACCATATTATGCAATGGGAAAGTCCATGGGGAATGGGTTATCCAGGATGGCATATTGAATGTTCAGCTATGAGTATAAAATATTTGGGTCGGAATTTTGATATTCATACTGGTGGAATTGATCATATTCCAATACATCATGAAAATGAAATCGCACAAAATAAAGGCTATACAGATGAAAAAGTTGTTAACTATTGGATGCATGGAGAGTTCTTGCAGGTTGATGGTGGTAAAATGTCCAAGAGCATAGGTAATGTATGGAAAGTTTCGGACATAGAGGAGCGCGGGTTTGAAGCATTGGCTTATCGATATATGTGCTTAAACGCTCATTATGGGAAAACCACGAACTTTACATGGGATGGTCTGGATGGTTCCCAAAAAGCACTGAATCGCCTTAGAATCAATGTTAAAAAATTCCGTAATGCTACTAATCACCTTGATAAACCTGAGTTATTGAAGAAATATCAAGAAAGATTTGAAAATGCAATTAATGATGATATAAATATTCCAGAAGCGTTAGGAATTCTTTGGGAACTTGTTCGGAATCCTGAGATGGTTTCTAAAGAAGTATATAGCTTAATTCTTGACTGGGATAGAATTTTTGGTCTTGATGTATCTCAGGAGATCGAGAAGAGACAAGAGTTGTCTGAAGAGCTAATGAAGTTGATCGAAGAACGTAAAGAAGCTAGAGCTAATAAGGATTGGGCTCATTCTGATGCTTTACGTGATCAGCTAAAAGAACATGGGGTTATTGTTAAAGATACTAAAGAAGGCATGGTTTGGGAGATTATAAACGCCTAATATAAAAGATGGCAAAAACGGTTGCTACGTAACATTTCTGGGCAATTTGTTTTTGCCATTTTTCATTTTTTAAGAAGGTTCCTTGAAAAGGATGATGTTTCATTGACGTATCATTAAATATCTGGTATTCTAGAGGTGGATTTAATTTTTTATTTGGAGAATTTTTCGTGAATGTTCTAAATACTTTGTTAAAGGAGTGAAGTTATCGTGTTTCGTGAATATGCTAAAGAATTAGAAATGCAACTGAAAAAATTAAAAGATTTGGGTGAATCTCTTTGACTTGGCTGGCCTAAAGAAAAAACAAGCCGACTTAGAAAAAGAGATGAGTGTACCAAACTTTTGGAATAAACCTGAGATAGCTCAGAAGATTACTCAAGAGGTCAGTAATTTAAAAAAGAGAATTGAATATCATGAAGGTTTAATGTCTACAGTTGAAGATTTAATTGTTTTATTAGAGATGGCGGAAGAAGAGGATGATCAGCATACTCTAAAAGAGGTGGAAGTTGAACTTAAAACTTTGAAAGAAGAAATAGATGAATTAGAATTGAGAACCCTATTAGGTGATGAATATGATGCTAATAATGCAATTCTCTCTATTCATCCAGGAGCTGGAGGTACTGAATCACAGGATTGGGCTTCTATGCTTTTAAGAATGTACACCCGCTGGGCTGAAACCAATGGTTATCAGCTAGAGACTTTGGAATTTTTAAATGGTGATGAAGCAGGAATTAAGAGTGTGACACTATTGCTAAAGGGTGATTATGCATATGGCTATTTAAAGGGAGAACGGGGAGTCCATCGTTTAGTTCGAATCTCTCCTTTTGATTCCGCAGGTCGCCGCCATACATCCTTTTCATCGGTTGATGTTTTGCCAGAGATTGATGATGATGTTCAAGTAGATATTGATACATCTGAACTTAAAATAGATACTTATCGTGCAAGTGGAGCTGGAGGGCAGCATATAAATACAACAGACTCTGCGGTACGAATTACTCACTTGCCTACAGGTATTGTTGTTCAATGTCAAAATGAGCGTTCTCAGCATAAAAATCGGGATATGGCTATGAAAGTTTTAAAGGCTAGATTATATGAATTTTATAAAGCACAGCAAGAGGCCGAAATGGATGAAATTAAGGGTGAATATAAAGAGATCGCCTGGGGTAATCAGATTCGTTCTTATGTCTTCCATCCTTATAATATGATTAAAGATCATCGTACGAATGTTGAAGAAGGTAATGTTCAGAAAGTGATGGATGGAAACTTGGGTTCTTTCATCCAGGCATATTTAACGACATTTCAGAAGGGGAAGTCCTCCTCTCGATAGGTGGGAATGGAATAATTTGAATATAATGTTAAAACTTCAATGGGCGGTTTAAATCCCCTTCTGAAGTCGTTAAACTTAAGAAATAATAACTTGTTATTATTTCGACTTTAAAAAGGAAAAAATAGAGGTGAACCACTTTGAAATATGGGATCGCTGGTTTGATTGTAGTTTTAGTTTTGACTTGGGGGTTATCAGAACTTTTGTTACCTGGTTATTATGAAAAACAGGTGGAAGCGAGTTTAAGAGAACAGGTAGAAAAAGTAGAACTAATCACGGTTAATATATCATCCAGACCAGCTTTTCTTTTGCTGGCAGGACAGGTGCAGCACGGTTCCGTTCAGGTAAAAGGGGTTGAGAGTCAAGGTCTTAGGATTGAAGAGTTGACTGCACGGTATGAAAATTTAGTATTTTCAAAGACTGAATCTCAAGTTAAAGCGATCAAAGGAAATAATACTTTTTTCAAAGCAGTAATTCTTGAAGATGATGTGGAAGATTATCTTCAAACTACAATTCCTATGATTGAAAAGCTATCTGCAGATCTTGATGTAGTTTTCAATTCAAATCAAGTGATTCTTAATTTTCAAATTATGTTTTTTGGTTCTTCTTTTGATTTTGAGTTATCAGGTTATTTTGAGATTATAGATAATTATACAATTCGATATCATCCTAAAGATTTGAAAAGTGGTGAAATGAAACTGCCTTCGTTTATAACTAAAGCTCTTGAAGAATTAGAGTTTGATTTAAAATTGGAACAGTTTCTGTTACCTTTAGTTTTAAATGAAATTTACCTTGAAGGTGGAAAACTTTTCATTTTAGGAGGAAGTAGACAATAATTGAAAAGCTGCGTAATATTATACGCAGCTATTTTATTGAAGAAAATTGTCTTTCGTGGATAAAATCCTTCTTGTGGACGAATCATATAATGAGTTATTCTAAATATTCAAACAAAAGGGTTTTGTGAAGATAAAGTAGAAGTATTTAAACGCGTTAATGTTAAAATTTGCATTGTGGGGGTCTCTACTATGAAGAGAAAAGTCTTAATGGGAGTTATATTGTTGAGTCTATTTGTCAGTTTAGTAGTGATGATCGGACGTCATCAAATTGAACAGGCCAGTCCAGATGTTGAAGTAGTTTTAGATTGGAGTTCACTTCAAGATTTACAAAAGGTGGTAAGACAGCCTATGCCTGACCTTTTACAGAGTTTTAAAGACTCTGGGGTTACGTCAGTTGCTATTTACGAAAAAAAACTTATCGATTATGTAAAAGATAATCAGGTAGTTATACTTGATGGACAGGATTTGCTTCGTGAATATTTTTTAAATGGAGAAATTAATCCTGTGGTTAATGGACTTTATGACGAGGACTTTCGTGCAAGCATGAACAATATTTTTCTAATTTTTCAGGATAAAGCTACATATAATAAGCTTTACACTTTAATTGAAGACTTGCCTGATTACTTGATTAAAGGAACAAAGGATTTAGCTAAGAATCTTTATGTTATAGAAATTGAAGATGGTGATTCAGAATTTTTAGATATACCGTTAGGTTTTAGCGATTGTGAGATTGAGATGATTAATGAAGCAGGTTTAAGATTGATACCTCGTTTTAGTGATACCAAAGAAGAATTAGCTATGCTGCCAGATATTTTGCAAGATTTACAGAGTAAAGGTGAGATTTCTAAGATCATTTTTGCTGGTGTAAGTATACTTGGGAATCCCAATCATTTGAAAGAAACAGCTGATATCTTAAAGGATTATACTGTTGGTATGATCGAACCTTTTATTGGATACCAGGAGGGTATTAGAGAATTAGCTGTTATAAAAGATTTTGAAATCGTTCGAGTGCATAGTTTACAACAAAAAGAGATGGATAAATACTCTTATGAAAAGGTATTGGATCGTTATATTAGAGCGATTAAAGAACGAAATGTGCGTGTTGTATATTTGAGACCATTTTTAACTGAAAAAGGCGCCGAGAAACCTTTAGCGTTGAATCTTCGCTTGATAAAGGATTTACAAAATAATTTAAGCAAGAGTGGGTATCGTTTGGGTGTAGCCAAACCTTTCTCTGAATGGAGAACGGGAATAGTCTGGATTGGACTTATTTCTTTAGGAGTTATTGCTGCTAGTCTATTACTTGTCAATCGGTTTATAGTTTTACCTGATTGGTTGGATTATGGTTTGGTGGTTCTAGGAGGTCTTGGTACTTTTATTCTAGCTTCTAAAGGATATGTTTTGCAAACCAGAGATTTATTAGCCTTAGTAGCTTCTTTTGTTTTGCCATCTCTTGCGGTTATAGAAGGATTTCAGGGCTTAATTAAAGAAAATAATGGAGTTGAAAAGAGAAAAGCAAAAGTTATTTTACAATTTATAAAGATTACTGGGATAACCTCTATCGGTGTTCTTTATGTGGTTGGGCTATTGAGTGATCTTCGTTATCTTTATCAGATCAATCAGTTTAGAGGAATTAAATTATCTTTTGTTTTACCACTTCTCATCATAGCACTTTATTATTTAAAAGAGCATCTTTTTGCAAAAGATGTTACTAAAACCGCAGGAATGCTGAAGAATGGATTTACATGGTTAAATCAACCAGTCCGTTATAGTCATCTGATGATTTTTGGATTAATTGGGATAGTAGGAATTCTTTACATTGGACGTACTGGAAATTTTCCAATTTTACCGATACCAGCTTTGGAACTTACCTTGCGTGACTTTTTAGAAAAGCTCTTAGTTTTTAGGCCGAGATTTAAGGAGTTTGCTATTGGTCACCCATTTATGTTGTTGGCTCTATATTATGGGATTAAAAATAAAGGGAAATGGTTATTACCATTAATGATTTTGGGTTCCATTGGTCAAATAAATATAGTTAATACTTTTGCACATATTCATACCCCTGTTATTGTTTCAATAGTTCGTACTCTATGGGGAGCAGTTTTAGGAATATTGTTAGGTTTAATTTTGATTATGGTTTATCAGATCGGTAGTAAATTATGGAGAAAGATGAGGAGATTTGTTTATGAGTAAACGGATTGTCCTTTCTGGTTATTATGGATTTGATAATTTGGGTGATGAAGCTGTTCTTCAATCTATTATTCAGGCTTTGAGGGCGGAAGATTCTTCACTGGAGATTCTGGTTTTATCGAAAAACCCCGAAAAGACAAGTGAACGTTATGGAGTTAAGGCTGTAGATCGCTGGAAAATGGGTGAAGTTTTTAAAGCTTTACGGTGGTCAGATCTTTTGATCAGCGGTGGTGGGAGTTTGCTACAGGATGTAACGAGTCAAATGACAATTCCATATTATTTGGGTGTTGTTGGAATGGCAAGGGCTTTGGGTAAAAAAGTGGCTTTTTATGCTCAGGGAGTTGGCCCTATTGAAAAAGGTTTTGGACGAAGATTGACTCATCTTGTTGCAAATAGAGTTAAACTGATCACAGTAAGGGATCAAGAATCTTTAAATCTTCTAAAAGATTTGGGTATAAAACGCCCTGAGTTGGAAGTAACAGTTGATCCTGTAGTTCTTTTACGCGCGCGCGCGAAACCTACCATTCCTGAAAACGAAGAATATCACAAGATTTTGGAGTTGAAAAAGAAATGCTTAAATGAGGATCGTCCTCTGATCGGAATTGCTCCACGCCCATGGAAGGGATTAAAGAAATTTCAGCAATCTTTGATTGAAGTTGCCAAACGGTTGCAAGCAGAGGATAAAGCGGAGATTTTACTGATTCCTATGCATATTGGGCAAGATTTGGATTTTTGTTTAGAGATGGCCCAAGAGCTTTCTAATGTAAATATTCTAAGAGAGTTTTATCAGCCAGATGAACTTTTATCAGTTTATCAAGAGTTAGATTTTCTTATTGGAATTCGATTACATGCATTGATTTTCTCTGCTGTCTGTAATGTTGCTCATTTGGGAATTAGTTACGATCCGAAGATAGATAGTTTTTTGCGTAGAATTGGTGACAAACCTATTAGTAGTGTTGAAAAGCTAGATACTGAAATTTTATATAGAGAAGTAGTGGAACGTCTTCATAATCGCCAGTTTCATATCGATAGGATTGAAACAGCAATGACAAATCTTAAGAAAATTGCTCAAGAAAATGCCCAAATGGTTTTAAAATTGTTAAACTGAAAGATGATGGTGATCATATGAAGAAGATAGAAGTACTTGGTGTACAAGTAATGATTATAAGTATGGAAGAAACACTTTCATGGATTGAAGAGACGATAAATAACCGTGAGCATTTTCGGCATATCATTACTGGAAATCCGGAGATGGTGATGACTGCTCAGGAAAATGAAGAGTTTCTTAAGATCATGAATCAGGCTGATCTGGTAGTTCCAGATGGGATTGGCTTAATTTTGGCTGCTCGATATTTCATGGGAGTAGAAATTCCTGAGAGAGTAACTGGTTTTGATCTTTCAACTAGACTATTTGATCTTGCTCAAAAGAATGGTTATTCAGTTTATCTTTTAGGTGGAGCACCAGATATACCACTTAAGGCCAAAGAACATTTAACAAAAAAATACTCAGGATTAAATATTGTAGGAACACATCATGGTTATCTAAATGATGAAAACCAGCCTAAGTTATTAGAGGAACTTCAGAGGTTAAAACCTGACATATTATTAGTTGGTATGGGAGCTCTGAGACAGGAAGTTTTTATTTCTAAATATAAAGATCTGTGTCAGATTCCTGTATCTATCGGAATTGGTGGGAGTATTGATATATGGGCTGGGAATAAGAAACGCGCACCTAAACTGTGGCAAGATTTACATTTAGAGTGGTTTTATAGATTACTAAAGGAACCAACTCGGTTTTTCAGAATGATGTCTTTACCTAAATTTATTTTATATGCAGCAAGGTATAAGGAGCGTAGAATTAAATGACAAAGAAATTTAAACGCGTGGCTATTGATTATCTGGGGATTACAGTTGGGAGCATTTTGACGGCCGTTGGTCTTGCTATATTTTTAATTCCTAATAAGATTGCAGCTGGAGGGGTAAGCGGTTTAGCAACAGTTATTTATCATTTATTTAATTTTTCTCCAGGTATTGTAATGCTAATTATTAATATACCGTTATTTCTTTTTGGTGTTAAGGTAATAGGTAAGCATATGGGAGCAAGGACTTTTTATGGAATTATTGCTTTATCAGTGAGCCTGGAGTTTTTAGCTCCCTATCTACCAGTTTTAACTCATGATCCCCTTTTAGCTAGTTTATACGGAGGTGGGTTAGCAGGTTTAGGTATTGGGCTTGTATTTAAATCAAAAGGAACTACTGGTGGAACAGATTTGATGGCAACTTTATTACATCACTTTTTTCCCGCTTTTAGTATTGGGCAGGGTCTTCTTATCATAGATGCAATGGTTGTAACCCTTGCAGGAATTGCTTTTAACGCAGAGTTAGCATTATATGCGGTTGTCTCACTATTTGTTACTAGTAAGGTAATTGACCTTGTTCAAGAAGGATTTAATCTTTCTAAGGCAGTTTTTATCATATCAGATTATTCTGATGAGATCAAAGAAGAGATCTTTAAAACTATGGGTCGTGGAGTTACTTATCTAAATGGTAGAGGTGGATATACTGGAAAAGAGAAGAATGTTTTATTAGCAGTTGTTAGTCGTGCTGAAGTAACTGGACTTAAACGCTTGGTATATCGTACTGATCCTAAATCTTTTGTCATTTTAACTGAGGTTCACGAGGTTATGGGTGAAGGTTTTAGGGAGTTTAATGTAGACTAATAAATAAATTGAGGAGGTTACAGGATGAAAAGAAAGTATTTAGAGTCGATTCAAGAACTTAAAGAGCAAGCTAAAGTAATAAGAAGAGATATTTTATCAATGATCCATCAAGCAGGTTCAGGTCACCCAGGTGGCTCTCTTTCAGCTTCTGAGGTTGTTACAGCTCTTTATTTTCATGTGATGAACATTGATCCAGAAAACCCAAAAATGGAAGATCGGGATCGGTTTGTCCTGTCAAAAGGTCACGCAGCACCGGTATTGTATGCCGCTTTAGCAGAGCAAGGATATTTTCCTAAAGAAGATTTGAACCATCTTCGTAAAATTAATCAACATTTGCAAGGACATCCAGATATGAAGGGTACTCCTGGAGTAGATATGTCTACAGGTTCTTTAGGCCAGGGAATTTCTGCTGCGGTTGGGATGGCTCTTGCAGGTAGATTAGACCAAAAAGACTATACAGTTTATACCTTGATTGGTGATGGAGAGATGCAGGAAGGACAAGTTTGGGAAGCAATTATGGCTGCAGCTCATTATAAACTGGACAATCTGGTTGCTATTTTGGATTATAATGGTGTTCAATTGGTAGGTCGTACATCAGAAATTATGGATGTATCTCCTGCTTCAGATAAGTTTAAGGCGTTTGGATGGCATGTACTCGAAATAGATGGTCATGATATGGAAGCTGTAGTTAATGCTTTAAAAGAAGCGAAATCTTACACTGGTAAGCCAGTGATGATTGTGGCTAAAACTATTAAAGGTAAAGGTGTTTCCTTCATGGAGGATACAGCAGCATGGCATGGAAATGCTCCTGGTGTAGAAGATTATGATAAAGCTTGTGTAGAATTAGGTTAGAGGAGGGGATAAATATGGCAGGTAAAGCTACTCGTGATGGATTTGGTGTAGGGATTGTTGAGGCAGGTCATAAAAATAAAAATATCGTGGTTTTGGATGCAGATGTTGGCTCCTCTACCAGAGCGAACAAATTTGAAGCAGAATTCCCTGAACGCTTTTTCGAAATGGGAATTGCTGAGGCAAATATGGTCGGGGTTGCTGCAGGTATGGCATCCTGTGGTAAAGTTCCTTTTGCTGGTACTTTTGCAGTTTTTGCAAGTTCGAGAATTGCAGATCAGTTAAGAAATTCAGTCGCATATCCTAAATTGAATGTTAAAATCTTTGCGACTCATGCAGGTATAACTGTTGGCCCGGATGGTGCGACTCATCAATCTGTAGAGGATCTCTCTATTTTACGTGCGATTCCTAACTTTACAGTAATCGTTCCTGGAGATTTTTATGAAGCAAGAGAAGCAGTAAAAGCTGCTGCTGAATTTGATGGACCAGTTTATCTTCGTTTAACAAGAGGCGCAGTACCTTTTGTTTTTGATGAGGATTATCAATTCCAATGGGGTAAAGTGGTACCAATCCGCGAAGGTAAGGATGTTACGATTTTCGCAACTGGTGTGATGGTTGGAGAAGCTCTAAAAGCAGCAGAAGCTTTAGAAACTGAAGGAATCTCTGCCCATGTTGTGAATGTTCATACTATAAAGCCTCTAGATGTAGAGGGTGTTGTTAATGCAGCACAAAAAACTGGCGCAGTTGTTACTGCTGAAGAACATAATATTTTGGGTGGTTTAGGTAGTGCTATTGCAGAAGTATTGGTTGAAAATGCACCTATGCCTATGAAAAGAGTTGGAATTAACGATACCTTTGGTGAATCAGGAGAGCCTGATGAACTTATGGAGAAATATGGTTTACTAGATGCGAATATCATTGAAGCCGTTAAATCTGTACTAGAACGTAAGTAATTTTTCCAATTAAGAGCGTCTTAAGATCTGTACTGGATCGTAGGCGTTCTTTTGGTTAAGTGCTTTATATAATTTGAGATTTGAGCAAAAATCTGTTATACTTAATACGCATGATACTTTTGTACAAATTGATGGACTTTAGGAAATGCCAAAATTTATTTTCAAAAAAGTGGTTCTATCTAAAAGGTATCTTTATATTAATATCGAAATCTAAAAAGTAATTGAAATTTAGTAGACAGAAGAAAGTAGGTGTAATTGTGCTAAATAAGAGACGTATTTTTACTATTTTGTTGGTTATCTGTATGTTGGTAGGAGGAACAGGTTTATTTTTAAAATTATCTGCAGCTGATGGACTCTCTTTCCCTGAACGTTTTCGACTTTTGTATGATATATATCAGATTATAACGAATTTTCATGTAGAAGAAGTTGATGGTGATCAGCTGGTTACTGGAGCTATTAAAGGAATGATTGAAGAATTAGATCCATATTCAGCTTATTTAGAGCCTGATCAATATGAAGATTTACAATCCGATTTATTAGATGGTGTATTTGGGGGAATCGGGATCGTTATTACGATTCGTGAAGGTCAATTAACTATTGTTTCACCTATAAAGGATACTCCAGGAAGTGAAGCAGGTCTTATGGCAAATGATATAATCTTAGAGGTAGATGGTAAATCTACAGAAGGAATATCTACAGAAATTGCAGTTAAGTGGATGCGTGGAGAGCCAGGAACCAGAGTGGATCTCCTAATTCTAAGAGACGAAGAAGAGCCTGCTCTTTATGAGATTACTCGTGGATTGATCGAAGTGCCTTATATAGATTATGAAATTCGTGAAGATGGAATTGGAATTATCTATATGTCTCAATTTGGTCAGGGTGTTGGTAAAGATGTAGAAGCAGCTATGAAAGATTTGGAATCACAGGGTGTTAAAGGGATTGTCCTTGATCTTAGAAATAATCCTGGTGGTTTGATCTCTGAAGCTGTTAATGTATCAAGTATATTTATGTCTGCAGGGCCAGTTGTTCATGTCCGGCAACGTGATGGAATTGAAGAAACTCTTAGAGTGAATCGATTTATTAAACATTATGATCTTCCGTTAGTTGTATTAGTTAATGGTGGTAGTGCTAGTTCATCAGAGATTGTAGCTGGTGCTATTCAGGATACGGAAAGAGGTATTTTATTAGGAACAACTACTTTTGGTAAAGGAACTGTTCAGCAGATTGTGCCATTAAGTGATGGTTCAGCATTTAAGATTACAATAGCTAGATATTATACTCCAAATGAACGTTTTATTCATGAAGATGGAATCAAACCAGATATTGAAGTTGAATTTGATATTGAGAAAGCTAAAGAATTGATTGATAATCAGCTTGAAGAAGCAGTAAAAGTATTGAATCAAAAGATTTATGGTGCGAAGAACACTGTCATTAAACCTGCTAGTTAGTTAAAGCTAAAGCTAAAGGGATGAGTCTTGACTGATTCATCCCTTATTCACTGTAATGGATTACCAGAGAGGAAGTCACATTGATGAAAAAAGGAAGACATTTTTGGCTTTTTGCTATATTACTGATATTTGTAATTATTTCTGGGTATGGTATGGCTAAGTATTATCAAGGATTAAAATATCCTGTGCATGTTAGCGAACCTGTCTGGGAGAATGATGCAGAAAAGGAACTTTATTTACATTTGCGAGAAGTAGCGAATCTTGAAAAGTTAATTGAGGAAATAGACCAACGATTAGCTGATATTCTAGAACAGAATCATCTTTTAATAAGTAAAACTTCAGAGGAAATTAGAGACTGGGAGATATATGAGAATATAAATTTACAGTGGAATGAAAAGTCGATAGCAATTGAAGTTCCAACTTTTGCCCGGGTTCCGAAAGAGATTGATGAAGTAAAATTAATCATTGAAACTGTTCTTGATATGGAAAGCACCTTTTTAAATTCCAATCAAAATGAGACAGAAGATATTGTAGAAGAGACTATAAGTATTGGCCTTAGTTGGAAAGATAGAGAGATAGTGACTCATCAATTTAAACTTGTTAAAAAGAAACCGAAAGCTAGATTGGCAATTATCATTGATGATTTAGGTTATTCTTGGAGTGAATTTGAAACGATGATGACTATTCCACGTCCGATGACTTTTGCAGTGTTGCCTGAATTGTCGGGGTCAGAAGAACAAGCGAAAAGAGTTCTCAAAGAAAAATATCATTTAATCTTACATCAACCAATGGAAGCAGTTTCTTCTATTGATCCTGGGCCAGGAGCAATTTTAACAACTATGAGCGAAGAAGAGATTGTGAAAACACTTGATTCTAATTTGGAGGGTTTACCTGAAGGTATAATTGGTGTGAATAATCATATGGGATCAAAAGCAACCGCTGATTCTAGGGTAATGGAGATTATTTTAAGATATCTAAAGGATAGAGATTTGTTTTTTATTGATAGCAGTACGGCTCCTAATTCTGTAGTACCCAGTGTTGCAAAACAGGTTGGTGAAGCTTACGCAAAGAACTATATTTTTATTGATAATGTCAACGAGATAGATGTGGTTAAAGAATATATTCGCAAAGCAGGACAGTTAGCTTTGAAAAATGGTCAAGCTATTACTATCGGACATGTAAAACAATTTACAGGTAAAGCTATTTTAGAGATGATTGATGAACTGGAAAGTTTAGGTATTCAAATTGTATATGTAAAAGATTTACTAAAGTAAATTATCGTAAGTCGTCCAACAGGGCGATTTTTTTATTTGATCAATTTTAAAAAAATTAGTAATAAATGAAGGTAAAATAAATTTTGTATCGAAAAAGTAAATATAGATAATAGTAAATTAACGAGAGGAATGGTTTTAACATGAAAAAAAATAGGGTATTGGGAATTGTGTTATTGATTGTAGTATCATTTGTTTTGCCGATAACAGCAGAAGATGAAATTTTTCAACCAGTAGTCTCTTTTCATGGAAGTATAAGTATTACCGCTGATTCTTATTTTGGGAATTATCCTGATGATCCAGTTGTTGAGATTCCAGATGGCCTTGAAGGTGAGGAGTTAGAAGAATGGGAGAGAATAAAAAAAGAGGATGAGGATATTCGTAAAATGTTTAGTCTGAGCAATCCGACTGTTCCTGGAATCACTCAAAGGGTGGAACTCGAATTTTATGCTAATCCACTTCCTGATTTAGAAATGTTCATAAAAATGGATCGTCAAGGGATGTGGGGGGGAGCAAGTTCAGTTCAATCTTTAAATTATTCTTTATTTATCCAAGAAGCTTATGCTAGATATTACACTAATCGAGGGATGTACACAGTTGGACGTTTTAAATATAACCTTGGCCCAATGGGGTTATCAATTGGAAATTTAGCTACTGGTTTAGAAGGTGTTATGGTAAATACCATGGTTAAAGATATCTGGATTACAGGTGTTTACAATCGTCTTTTTATGAGCATGTACAAGGATTATCCTTATGTTTCAGAGTTTCTATTAGATGATCTTTGGGCTGTTCGTTTATCAAAAGGATTTGGCGAACAATTGATTGGTATGAATTTAATTTTAGATGGATTTTACAATGAAAAAACACTGACGTTTGATATTGGTGGTAAAGTATTAGGTAAATCTCTAAAAGGTGAGGTAGGTTTAATGTATCCCGCGCATATTTACCATAGCCAAGTGGGAGAAGGTATTTGGCCTGCCGGTGTAATATCAGTAAATTTGATTGAAAATTGGAATAACTTATTGGCAGTTAGACTTGGAGGAATTAGTAAAGGGTTTATTTCTCCATATGGAACAAAGGGAATGACCTCAATGGAAAGTGGAGTAAAATTCAATCCAAATACGGGTGGAATTGATATCTTATATCAACATGGTTTAACTGACGATATGGTTTTAGGACTTAATCTAGTTTATCTAGATTACTTGGACAAGAAATATCAAGAGGAGATTGAAATCAGGGTTCCACTTCGCACCTGTGAGGCTAAGTTGCAAAAATATTTATCTCAATTTTCTAAACTTAGCTTATCTATAGGATATTTAGGAGATATGTCGTTTGATTATGGGAAACTATCCCTCAATTGGGAGTTCACATTCTGATAAGGAGGTGGTTGCAGGAATTTGATTAAAAGAATTTTTGATTGTAGTTAGTGCTGGGTTAGGGCTGAATGAGAAAAAAATTTTAGGAGGTTTTTTAAGATGAAAAAAGTATTTTTTGTTACGTTTGTAATGGTTCTTGTGTTATCAATAAGTGTATTTGCTGGTGGATTATCTGGTACAAAAATTTATGTTGATCCAGGTCATGGCGGTTCTGATGCTGGTGCAGTTGGCCCTACTGGTTTACGTGAATCTGATGTTAACCTACGGGTTGGTACTGTTCTGAAAAATTGCTTAATCGAGTATGGTGGAGCAACTGTACGGATGAGCCGTACAACTGATGTTTACTTAAGTCTTAGTGGTCGTACTAGTGATGCAAATGCTTGGGGCGCTAATCGTTTCATTTCACTTCATCATAATGCTTACTCAGATCCATCAGTAAATGGTACTGAAACTTATTGTTATACTTATGGTAGCAGCAATAGCTTTGACTTAAGAGATAAAGTTCAAGCTCAATTATTAACATGGGGTGGATTAACTAATCGTGGTGCTAAAACTGCTTCTTTTTATGTAATAAAATATACTAACATGCCAGCTATTTTAACTGAAGCCTCTTTTATTTCTAACCCATCTGAAGAAGCGCGGTTAAGAGATGCTAACTATACTTGGAGACAAGGTTATTATATTTATAAAGGTATCTGTGATCATTATGCTGTGGGATATTAAGATTACATAATTATTTCGACTTTTGAGAGCTTGCTAATTTAGCAAGCTTTTTTTTTGTTTGGATGTATAGTGAACTAATGAAAATTCAAATACTATCTAAGATGAATCAGTTTGTTAAAGGGAGGAGTAAATTGTTATGAGCGAATTAAATAAAAGTAAAATTTTAGGCAAATATATTTGGATTGAGAGGGATGGCTTTTATGCCACAATTGGATTAAATGAGTATCTAATTAGAGATTTTAAAGAAGTATATGGTGTAGAATTGCCAGAAGTTGGGGAGGCCATAAAAACAGATGATCATTTTTTGTGTGTAGAAACAGCGGAGGGATTGGTTGCTATATATGCACCTATTTCAGGGCAGGTGGTAGAGATTAATAATGAAATTTTGGATGATATTGATCTGATTAATTGTGATCCGTATGGTGCTGGTTGGTTGGTTTTAATTGAAGTGGATGAATTTGAAGGTAATGGCTTTTTTTATATGAAAACTTAATTTTATAAGATTAAATATCTGATATTAGTAATTTGAACCGTTATTAGAAGAAACAGGATTTTTATC
>JAGMES010000092.1 GCA_023128035.1 Halanaerobiales bacterium
TTTATACTGGAAGAATACTCTTTTTTCTCTAATGTACTGCCAAATTCCTTGTCTTATAACACCATTAACAAGATGAACTCCTACTAAAGTTTTAACAACATTTCATAGTTAATATCCCAGATTGTATTTGATAGCATACGTGAAGGATTAATTTATAACTACCTTTTAGCTAACAAAAAACCAATAAATAATAAATATTCTCTTCATTTATGCAAAAACACCCTATTTCCATAAAAGAAAATAGAGTGTCCTTTTTATAATTATTATGCACCGAATTTAGCAAAAGCAACTAATTCTCCTTTATCACACGAAAAAAATCCCTGCTTCTCATAAAACTGTCGTCTGTCAGGACCTTCTTCAGTTAATAAAACTTTCTGTCTCACATGATTATAGTTTTCTAGAACCTGTTCTACAAGTTGTGTACCAATCTTTTTTCTTCGATAGGAGTTTAAAATTAAAATATCTTGAATATAAACAATCGTCAGTCCATCTCCAACTACTCGAATAAGACCGACAAGTTGATCTCCATCCCAGGCGGTGATAATTTTCAAAGAATTTTCTATTGCTTTCATTAAAGTAGGTATGTCCTGGGTATACGCAACCCAACCAGCATCTTCATACAGGTTTTTAACTTCTGATAGTTGCAGTTTTATATCTTCTTTGTATTCAATTTTCATCCAATCACCTCATTATATAAGAAGGTAAATCTAACAAGATAATTTGCTCCCATTTATAGAAGATGGGAGATTTTAGCCTTCTGAAAATGTTGTTAAAGTCGAAATTATAACTACGTTATTATTTCTTAAGTTTAACGACTTCAGAAGGAGATTTGAACTCCCACTGAAGTTTTGAAATTATTGTAAGACTTCTACCCCCACCTATAGAGTAGGGGGACTTCGCCTTCTGAAATGTCGTTAAATATTTAAATCACGTTCCCCTTGTCTAATCCGTTCTAAACGTTCTCTTGTCCATTCACGCATCTTTGGATCAGGAATTAAGTTCAACTGATCATGAATTATCTTCTCACCCACAATCTTAGTTTCTGGTGATGCATAATCTTCAATATATTCCTGAAAGGTCAGGATAGCATTTGGCTGACAAAGATTATGTATATTACCCGTTTTAGCTAATTTCATGAAACGTTCACCAGTACGCTCATTTCGATAGCAAGCTGTACAGAAACTTGGCAGAAAACCTAATTCACAAACCCTCCGAATCACTTCATCAGGGCTACGATGATCTGGATTATTAAACTGAGCGAATTGCTCTTCATCTTTTGGTTCACTCTGATAGCCACCTACATTAGTACATGAACCTGCGCTCATCTGTGAGACACCCAAAGCAATCAATTCATCTCTATCTTCAGCAGTTTCACGAGTAGAAAGTATAATCCCGGTATAAGGCACTGCTAAACGAAGAATAGCAACGATTCTCTTAAACTCTTCATCAGAAACCGGTGCAGGAATAGCTTCTTCATTCACACCACCAGCAGGCCGCCATCTCGGTACAGAGATTGTGTGAGGACCCACTCCTAAAACTTTATCCATGTATTCAGCATGTTTTAACATAGCAACAACTTCAAATTTATAATCATAAAGACCAAATAAAACTCCTATTCCAAGATCATCAATTCCTGCCTCTAAAGCTCGATTATGTGCTGTTAAATGATAATCATAATCGGTTTTTGGGCCAGATGGGTGCATCTTTTTATAAGTTTCACGATGATATGTCTCCTGAAAGAGTTGATATGTTCCAATACCTGTAGCTTTTAATTTCCGATATTCTTCCACACCTGTTGCAGCAATATTAATATTTACTCGTCGAATATCACCTGCGCCATAGATTGTACCAATTGCTTCAACCACACGATCAATATGGCAATCTATAGGATGCTCACCAAACTCAATTAGAAGGCGCTTGTGTCCAAGAGATTCTAAAATCTTAACCTGCTCAACAATCTCTTCATTTGTCAAAGTCTTACGACATAACTCTTTATTATCAATTCTAAATCCGCAATAAACACAGTTATTTACACACTTATTACTAACATACAAAGGTGCAAACAACACTACACGTTTTCCATAAATCCGATCCTTAATTTCACGTGCAGCATTAAAAAGCATCTCTATTAAATCTGGACTTTCAATTTGTAATAATGCGGCGGCTTCGTTAGCAGTCAATCCTTCTGCTTTACGACCTTTTTCTATAATCTCTTCAATCTCCTGACATGTTACATTCTTCACATGATCAAGCATATTCAAAATTTCTGTTTCTTTGATAATTTGGGTTTTCATCATAAAACCCTCCTTTCTGCATTACTATTATAAGTCAATCATCAAAAAAAATCAATGACATTCATCACAAATTAAATAAAATTTTAAATAAATCTAAAAAAATAAGGCCTCCAAAATTGGACACCTATTACCATATTTTACAATTTAAATAATTCCTTTTTCCTTATTATATTCCCAAAGATAATCCGGCCGTCCTCTTACTATCCCTTGTAACTCTTCGATTTTTTCTTTGGCTATACCATTATTTGGTTGAAACTCCATCACCTTTTCATAACAAAATAGAGCTCGCCCAAAAGCGTTTGTATCTTTGAAATGTTCTGCTAATAGATACCAGGCACGAACATGTTCTTGCTTTTCTTCGATAATTTGCCGAAGAAGAGTTTCTGCTTCCGCTTCCTTTCCCACATCCTTTAATCCAAGGGCTGCTTTAATTTTAGCGTCATATGGATCTTCTGATAAATCGTTCCTCCATTCTGGTTGAACGAATGGTCTGGTAACAATTGGAAACTTCTTTTTTTTTCTGAAGAAATCAAAAATCGCCATAATATAACCACTCCTTAAAAAGACATTTCCTTATTATTTTAGTTTATAAAATTCTGGAGCCATTTTATATTCAACAAAGTAATTTAAGTGTTTATCTACAAGTGATTTAAGTTCTATTATCTTTTCTTTTGCAAATTCATTTTCTGGCTCAAGTCTGATAATTTGCTCAATGCAAAAATATGCTCTTCCAAGCCGATTCAATGGTTCAGCAATTCCAAAAAGTAACCACCAAAGTTCTGCATTGTTTATATCTTCATAAACACCATCACGTAAGAGTTGTTCTGCTCGAAAAAGTTCCCCTTTATTTTTTAATTTGACCGCCATTTGCATTAAATCTTTACTACCAAAAGTCAAATTTATCTGGTTATCCCCTTTCTCTTCAGATACTTCTTTAAAAAGATATGATTCTCCGCCAAGTTTAACAACTTTTTTTAACTCTTCTTCATTTGTTTTCTCTTTTTCACCACCAAACAGTTTTTTAAAAAACTGAATAATGCCCATAATACTCCTCCTTTCATGTAACTGTTCAATATATAAATATGCAGTAAAAGTAGTGAAAATGATTTATCTGACAAATATTTAACACAAAAAAACCATCAGAAATATTTCTGATGGTTTTTTTGTGTTAATCTATTCAGTTTCCTCACATGTACAATTAGGGAAACGATCCCGTTTTGTATAATGAGTGTGCAATAACTCGTGAGATTTATGACCTAATGGTTTTTCAAGGAATTCTTTATAAAGCTCTTGAACAGCTGGATTTTCATGAGATTTACGAAGTGGTAAGTTTTGATCATCTCTATATAATCCTTCAGCACGAGCTTTCCGCGTTTCAGCGTTAGTTGGGAATGGCTGACCACCACCGCCAACACAACCACCAGGACAGGCCATGATTTCAATGAAATGATACTCGCATTCACCATTAGCGATCATATCCATAACTTTTTTAGCATTAGCAAGACCGTGAGCAACAGCTACTTTAATCTTAGTACCTTTAAGATTAAGTTCAGCCTCTTTTATTCCTTCAAGACCACGAACTACTGTAAGCTCGATATTTGGTAATGGGTCGCCTGTTACAACTTCATAAGCAGTTCTAACAGCTGCTTCCATTACTCCACCAGTTGCACCAAAGATAGTAGCAGCACCAGTATGGATTCCCATTGGAGCGTCTACTTCTTCATCTGGTAGATTAACAAAGTCAATTCCAGCTTCTTTAATCATTCTAGCCAATTCACGAGTAGTTAACACTACATCAACATCTTGGTAACCACTAGAATTCATTTCTGGACGTTGACACTCATATTTTTTAGCAGTACATGGCATGATAGAAACACTGAAAATTTTTGCAGCATCAATCTCTGCTTTTTCTGGATAATAGGTTTTAGCTAGAGCACCAAACATTTGCTGTGGTGACTTACAGGTCGAAAGATGTGCAGTCAATTCTGGATAAAAATGCTCAATATATTTAATCCAACCAGGACTACAGCTAGTAATCATTGGTAATGTTGCATCTTCACTGTTAAGACGTTCAATCAATTCATGACCTTCTTCCATAATTGTTAAGTCTGCTGAAAAGTTGGTATCAAATACTTTATCAAAACCTAAACGTCTTAAAGCTGCATACATTTTACCAGTTACAATTGTACCTGGCTCTAAACCAAATTCTTCACCTAATGCTACCCGAACAGCTGGAGCTATCTGAACAACTACATGCTTCTCTGAATAACCCAAAGCATCCCAAACTTTCATAGTATCATCTTTTTCACTAATCGCTCCTACTGGACAAACATGAATACATTGTCCACACATAGTACATGCAACATTATCTAATGAATGTCCAAAAGCTGGACTAACGATAGTATTAAATCCACGATTATAACCACCTAAAACATGAGCACCTTGAACCTTAGCACAAACTGCTTCACACTTCCGACATAGAATACATTTATTAGGATCACGAACAATCGAAGAACTTAACGTATCTAATGAAAATTCACTTTTAGCTCCTTCATAAGGAATTTCACGAATTCCAAGATTTTCAGCCAAAGTCTGAAGTTCACATTTACCATTTCTAGTACATGTTAGACATTCCATTGGATGATCAGAGATAATCAATTCTACAACAGTTTTGCGAGCTTCTCGAACTTTTGGAGTATTAGTGTTTACAACCATACCATCCGATACAAGAGCTACACATGAAGCCATCATTCTTCCATTAGCTTCTACAACACAAACACGACATGCACCGATTTCATTAATGTCTTTTAAATAACAAAGAGTAGGAATATGAATTCCAGCAGCTTTTGCAGCTTCAAGAACCGTTGAATTTGCGTCTACCTGAACTTCACGACCATCTATAGTTAATTTAATCATTCCCATGGTTCTTACGCTCCTTTCCCAATAGCATCAAAGGGGCACTTCTTGACACATGCACCACAGGTGATACATTTTTCATTATCGATAATATATGTCTTGCCTTCCCCTTTAGAAATAGCATTCACTGGACAAATCTTCGCACAAATGCCACAACCTTTACATTTATCTTCAACGATTGTAAATTTTAACAAACTCTGACAGATTCCTGCTGGACATCTTTTATCAAAAATGTGTGCTTCATATTCATCTCTAAAATATTTCAATGTTGCTAATACTGGGTTTGGTGCAGTTTGTCCAAGTCCACAAAGAGCAGTAGCTTTGATGTTTCTAGCCAAACGCTCTAAAAGTTCTATATCTCCATCTTTACCTTCACCCTTGGTGATTCTCTCTAAGATCTCCAACATCCGTTTAGTACCGATCCGGCATGGAGTACACTTACCACAGGATTCATCAACAGTGAAATCTAAGAAAAAACGTGCAATGTCTACCATACAGGTATCTTCATCCATAACAATTAAACCACCAGAACCCATCATAGATCCAAGTTCGATCAATGAATCGTAGTCCATGGAAACATCCAGATTAGCTTCTGAAATACATCCACCTGATGGTCCTCCTGTTTGAGCCGCCTTAAATTTCTTACCATTAGGAATACCACCACAGATATCAAAAATTATTTTTCTTAAAGAAGTACCCATTGGTACTTCTACAAGACCTGTATTAGTAATATCTCCTGCTACAGCAAATACCTTTGTACCTTTACTTTTTTCTGTTCCATGACTTGCAAACCAATCTGCACCATTTAAAATTATTGGAGCAATATTAGCATACGTTTCAACATTGTTCAACAGAGTTGGCCTGGCCCACAAGCCTTTTTGTGCTGGGAATGGTGGACGAGGTCTTGGTTCACCGCGTTTACCTTCGATAGAAGCTAACAAAGCAGTCTCCTCACCACAAACGAATGCGCCAGCACCAACACGAATTTCAAGATCAAAATTAAAACCAGTTCCAAAAATATCTTCACCCAAAAAACCATATTCGTGTGCTTTTTTAATAGATTTACCAAGTCTTTCAACTGCTAATGGATATTCTGCACGAACATAAACATAGCCTTGATTTGCACCAATTGCATAACCTGCTATAGCCATTGCTTCAATAATACTATGTGGATCACCCTCTAAGATACTACGATCCATAAAAGCACCTGGGTCACCTTCATCCGCATTACATACTACATATTTTGTAGAACCTTCTGATTTTGCAGCAAAATTCCACTTCATTCCTGTTGAGAAACCTCCGCCTCCACGACCACGTAAACCAGAATTTTTCACTTCCGCAATAACTTCTTCAGGTGTCAATTTGCTTAAGGCTTTACCCAAGGCAGCGTAACCGTTGCGAGCAATATATTCATTTATACTGTCAGGATCAATCATACCGGTATTACGAAGAGCAATCCGAGTTTGACCTTTAAAGAAATCAATATCTTTTACTTTTTCAATAACATTATCTTTAGCAGCACCAGAATACATCAATCTCTTTACTGTGCGACCTTTGATAATATGCTCTTCTACAATCTCGTTTACATCTTCTGGTTTTACTTTGCAATAGAAAGTACCTTCAGGATAAATAATCATTACTGGACCAATGTCGCAACTACCAATACATCCTGTCTCTACAACCATAATTTCCTTTTCTAAACCTCGTTTGTATAACTGTTCTTTAAGCTCATTTTCAACAGCTAAACAATTTGAGGAAATACACCCTGCCCCTGCGCAGATTAGAACATGGGCGCGATAAAATTCCATCAATAACCCCTCCTTTATTGATCACTACATTTGTTTATACTATTAAGGGACTAAATGACCCACTCACTGCAAATGGTTTTATTTACAAGGTGCGATGCAACCATCTTTCTAGCCTTCTCGGCATCTAAATTGCCATATGTCACTTTTTGACCGTCCATTTCAACAATTACAATTGGTTCAGCCCCGCAATTACCAAGACATCCAGTCTGGGTAATGATAATTTCTAATCCCCGAACTTTAACTTCATCCATAATAGCTTCTAAAACTTCACGAGCACCAGCAGCTATTCCACAGGTTCCCATAGCTATAGTAACCCGAGGAGCATCGTTTTCTTCACGCAAATTCATAGCCTCTTGAGCCTTTTTTCTCAATTCAGCTAATTCAGCTAATGATTTCATACTTTTATACACCTCTCAATTCACTGAATATTAATATTTATTCAAAATTTCTGGAATTTTATCTGCTTCCAAACGTCCATAAATATCTTCACCAATGGTCATAACTGGTGCTAAACCACATGCACCAATGCAACGAGTAATTTCTAAAGTAAACTTACCATCAGCCGTAGTTCCACCTTCTTCAACATTTAATTCCTCTTTAATCTTTTCAACAATCTGTGCAGCACCTTTTACATAACACGCTGTTCCCATACATACACCGATTGCAAATTCACCTTTAGGTTCAGTAGAAAATAGAGAATAAAAAGTAACAACCCCAGACACTTCAGAAACAGGTACATTTAATCCTTTTGCAACATAAGTTTGCACCTCTTCAGGCAGATATCCAAAAACTTCTTGTGCCTGATGAAGAACTGAAATTAAAGCGCCAGGTTTTCCTAGATTGTTACCAATAATTTCATCCAGTTTAAGATAACGTTCATCTTTTTCACAGGAACACTGGCATTTGCAGCTACTCGATTTCATCCATCATTACCTCCTTAAAAAACTCCAGTTTTTAGTGAAAGTGTTCTCAAGAACAAACATCGTATGCCAACAGAAAAATCTATCAACTTTCTAACACCTGTCCTCGAATTTACTCTTTCGATTCTGACCATAACTCCACAATCACTTAAAAATTTGCACAAAATTCATTCTGATTTCAATACTCACTTAAAAAAAGAACGAATATTGAAAAAATAAAAGTTGTTTGTTCGTTCAATCTTTCACAATATATTGAAATTACATTACTATTATACTTCATTCTTTATCCCTTTTCAAGCAAAAATCAATAAATTTTTCTCTTTTTCGATAAATTTTAATTTTCAAAAGATTGAGAAAGTGAATGTTTATTTGTGATTTAAAGTGTTAAAGTGTAAGAGTACACTTTAACAAAGTATACTCTTACACTGAACCTTCGAAAACAAACGCTCCTTAAAAAATCGTAAAAAAGTACCACGATTTTCTAAAGAGCATTTTCATATTATTCTTGATCCATCCATTTGCTTATTCCTAGAAGTCCTACACCAACAGCATTATCACGACTATATTCAGGTTTAGCAAAATATAAATTAACATCTACGGCTGGATGTTCTAGTCGTTGTTTTAATCTTTCTTTTATAAATCTATTAGAAGCCACACCACCAACAAAAAGAATCTCTCTCAATCCTGTTTTGCGAATCGCAAGAAGTAGAACTTTTTCAACAGAATTTGCAATACATCGAAAGACTGCAAAAGCAATCTCTTCTGGTAAAGCTCCAGATTCCACTTGACGCATGGCTGCTGAACAAGGTCCCGAAAAACTCACAGAAAATTCATCCACAGATGAAGGTAATGATACCTTTAGATATTTAGATGAATTTTGAGCTAATTTTTCCAAAGCTGGCCCTGCTGGAAAAGATAAACCCAGTTTTACTCCAACCCGATCTACAAATTGGCCCGCATGTAGATCACTAGAACTTCCAAGTAGATCAATCTGAAAACCACCTAAATGTGGTTGAACCAGAAGAAGATCAGTAGTTCCCCCTGAAAGATGCATCGCTAAAAATGATCCTGTAGGTTTAAATCTCGCTGACCATAAACCTGCAGCAAGATGCCCTTCCTGATGAGTAGAGATATATAAAGGAACACCTAATGCTGGAGCAAGGATTCTAGCAGCACCTTCCCCAACTCTAAAGACTGGCATATATGATCCTTCAATTGGACGTGGCTTCTGGCTATAACAAACTCCTTTAAAACTGCCTTGAAACTTAACCAATGCCTCATCCAGCAACAAAGGAAGATTTTGAACATGTTGAAAAAGAGCTTCAGACTGCTTAAGACCCCTTTCACCAAATTCTACTTTTAAAACTTGGCGTTGATCAAAAAGAAGTTGTTTTTCCTCAGAAACTACAGCTATAGAAGTCGTGTAATTGCTAGTATCTATACCCAAGAACATCGTTTTACCTCCTAACTACCCCTTGCAGTATTATACTCGCGTTGAAAGGGCACCTAGAATTCCGTTAATAAATTTACTAGATTTATGTGAACTAAACTCCTTGGCAATCTCAATGGCTTCATTAATTGCGATACTGTCAACTACCTCATCTATATAAAGCATCTCGGCCGCCGCCATTCGCAAAATACTTGCATCTACTCTAGACATTCGATCAATTCGCCAATCTTTAGAATACTGCTCGATTTTTGCATTGATCTCATCCAAATGCTCTTCCACAAAAGAAATTAGTTTCTTTGTATAGTTCGCATTTACTGCATCAGGTTCACGATTTTCTAGATTAGCTATCGCTTCTTCGATAGGAATTCCTTGAAAATCTATTTCGAATAAAATCTGTAATGCCCAAATTCGTTGTTGTCTACGTTTTAACTTCACCATAAATCAAAATCCTCCTTGGCCCTTCCAAAAGTTAGTAATAAACTAGAAGCTAGAAGCACCTTCTTAATCATGGGGAGGTAGAATCCGGTCAATGATTTCCCGAAAATCCTCATGATTGTCAATTTTTTTACCAAGACTATAACCAACAACACTACACACCACGATAAAGAAAGTCTTTAAAAGCCCCACCGTCAGGAGCAATATACTTACCAAAAATCCAGTTATAAGACCTATAATTTTCCCACGATGATGCTCAAATAATTCTAATAGCCGGGTCAAAATCTCATTGGCATTCATACCAATCACCTCTCTTATCAATACCTACCTAACCCGAACAGTCGAATTCATACTTTTCTTAGCAGATTCAACTTCTTGAATTGTAACAAATACTTCGTCTGCACGAATCCCGACTTTTTGCAAAAGAAAGTCTTTTACCAAATCCTGAATTTCTTTAGACATGCCTGAAATTTGTGCATCAGTAGTTATTGTTAATTTCAAAAAGATATTAAGAACATCACCATGCGTACGAAATTTAGATTTTACATTTTTTACACCAGTTTGATCCAAAACTATATCATGAATCAAATCCCTAATAGCAGACATTGCAATCCGAATTTCTCCTAATGCGTTTTCCTGAATAATGGTTTTGTTTTTCTGACCTTCAGTAATAAATGATTGGAAAACCCAAACACCAATGAAAAATAAAACCAACGAAACCAAGGCTACTTCTTGATTATCATATGTTTGACAAACTAATCCTGACAGGTAATTCTCGGGCAACCATCCAAAGCCATTAAGTATTATAGTAAAAGTTATAACAAGGAAAAGAAGAGTCAGGATAAACAAAGTCAATCGATGATAGAATTTCATTTTAGTACCCCCCACTATCTTACTCGGGCTGGAAGTTCTTCTTCTTCTTGTTTATCTTCATTTTGGAATCTAACTCCTTGAACGTGAACATTTACTTCAACAACATCCAGGCCTGTCATATTTTCGACTGCTTTCTTTACATTCTCTTGAACATTCCAAGAAACTTCTGGAATAGAAACACCATAATCCATAATTACGAATAAATCCACAGCAGCTTCCTTTTCTCCAACCTCTACTTTTACTCCCTTTGAAAGATTGCGCTTACCTAATATCTCTGCAATCCCACCAGCAATTCCACCGCTCATCCCAGCTACTCCTTCAATTTCAGTTGCAGCTAAACCAGCGATAATTCCAACAACTTCATTTGCGATTCTAATAGCACCTACATTCCTATCATTCACCTATATACACCTCCTATAAATTCTGCGGGAGCGCACTACTTCACGAATTACTCTCCCATAATTCTACGCTGAATAAAATTAGTATAAACTTCTCCACGTCTAAAAAAAGCGTTTTTTAGAACTCGTTTATGAAATGGAATGGTAGTTTTGACTCCTTCAATTATAAATTCATCTAAAGCTCGTTCCATTCTATTAATAGCTTCATTTCTATCTGTACCCCACACAACTAATTTTCCAATCATAGAATCATAATATGGTGAAATAGTATAACCTTGATAGACTACACTATCTAAGCGAACTCCAGGCCCTCCTGGGGTCAAATATTTTGTAACTTTACCTGGGGATGGCATAAAGTTTCTATCTGGATCTTCAGCATTGATCCGACACTCAATAGCAACACCTTTTATTTGAATCTCATCTTGAGTTATTGCTAATTCCTGTCCATCCGCAATGCGAATTTGAGCTTTTATAAGATCGATACCAGTAATCATTTCTGTTACAGTATGCTCTACCTGAATACGTGTATTCATCTCTATGAAATAAAAACAATTGTCCTTATCTAATAAAAATTCCACAGTTCCTGCACTCGTATAATTTGTCGCAATAGCTGCTTTAACCGCTATTTTTCCCATTTTAGCTCTTAATTCAGTACTTAACGCAGGGGATGGAGCCTCTTCAATCATCTTTTGATGACGACGTTGAATAGAACAATCCCTTTCCCCAAGATAAATAACATTACCATAATTATCTGCTAAAATTTGAAACTCAATATGACGAGGTTCTTCAATATATTTTTCAAGATAAACCTCTGCATTCCCAAAAGCCGCTTCTGCTTCAGTTTGAGCAGTCTCAATCGATTTGATTAAATCATCTTTAGAGTGAGCAACCCTCATACCTCGACCGCCTCCACCAGCTGAAGCCTTAATGATTACGGGATAACCAATTTCTTCTGCTATCTCAATCGCCTGATCAATACTTTCTAATCCACTTTCTGTACCTGGTACAACAGTTATTCCGGCTTCAATCATAGACTTTCGAGCAACAACTTTATCACCCATCGTTTGAATAACCTCAGAATTTGGCCCAATAAATGTATAACCACATTCTTCACAAATCTCAGCAAAATGAGCATTCTCTGAAAGAAAACCATAACCAGGATGAATAGCATCTGCTCCAGAAATATTTGCAGCACTGATGATATTCGGGATATTAAGATAACTTTTTATTGATGATGTTGGCCCTACACAATAAGCCTCATCAGCCATTTTTACATGCATAGAATCTCTATCTGCTTCCGAAAAAATCGCAACCGTCTTTATTCCCATTTCACGGCAAGAACGTATAACCCTCAGAGCAATCTCTCCACGATTAGCTATTAATATTTTTTTAAACATAAATCTACCTCCAGCTATTTCTACAACTATTACTCAGATTCAATGATAAATAATGTCTGACTAAATTCAACTGACTGACCATTCTCTACTAGTATATCCACTACTTTTCCGTTAAATTCTGCCTCAATTTCATTCATTAATTTCATGGCTTCTATTATACAAAGTGTCTGACCTGCAACAACCTTATCTCCTACCTTAACAAAAGGATCCGCATCAGGACGAGGAGCACTAAAATAAGTACCTACCATCGGAGCTAAGATCGGCTTTCCATTTACAATTTCTTTCTCTTCTGTGGGAGTTTCTGAAACCTCTGATATTGACTCCTGAGCTGGTAAAGTTGAAATCTGGGATTGTTGAATAGGAACTGATTGATATTGTCTTCCTTTTCGAAGAAACAGTCGTGTATCATTTCCCTCTAATTCCAATTCGGTAATTTCTGTTTCATTTACTAGTTTAATTAGTTCTTTTATTTCGCTGATCTTCATCTATTTTCCTCCTTTTATTCTAACATAAATAAAAATTAATTTTCTTCTCTTTACCATTCCACCAGAAGTGCGATTTTATCCCTCTGAAAAATTAGTACTTCGGTAAAATTATAACCTGGTACTAATACTTATTTATTTGACAAAAAAGATTAATATCCTTTTAAAAAATAAAAAGTAGAGGTAAAAAATTCTCCCCTACTTAGAAACCCGCTTTGAATCATTAATTTTTATCAATTCGTTTTTCCATAATATTAATATCTTCTTCTCTATAATTTGTACATCTTACAACAATATCACTAATTTTCGCCACATCATTAACAGTCAATCCATTACTCTGGACGATAACATCAACAGCGTTTTCATGTATAAATACAAGAGCATCATAATAACCTCGAGCACGAATAAGACTTTCTGCCTTCATAACTTCTTCTATCTGTTTTGTGAGATTTAACATCATATCCTGGGCTTCTTTCTTCTTTTCTGGGTCTGTGTTCGGATTATTAATCATCTCACGCAAATAGTTAATCTGTTCACTCCGAACTTTATCACGATCTAAACGATATCTGATAAAAAAATCTTTATTTGGATTTTCTTCTTTCACTTTGCTCAATTGAATATTTTGTGTTTTTTCAATTTCTTGTTCATTAATTGAATGAATACTTACTTGTGTCTGTTTAGGTGAATTGCTTTGGGTAGGAATCTCCTTTGAAGATTGACCCTGCCAAATAGCATATATTGCACCAATCCAGACCATAAAAACAGCGAACCAAACTAAGCGTCTCTTTGTTTCATTTTCCATTGTTAGCACCTACCTTTTATATGGTAATACACATATTTTATGTAATGGAACTCCCAATACCGTATTCACCGCTCTAGATAAATTAGCACTGACCAAAGGATCTTTTGCACCTTCTGCTACTACTAAAACTCCTTTAATAATTGGAGATTTCTCGGTTTGAATCAGAGCACGTTCTTCTCCATTGTTACCTCGAATAACAACAATATCCTTTGATTCTGAAGTATCTTTGATTACCCGGATCCCTCCAGCATTATCTTGTTCCTCTGTTTCACTAAAACTATTTGAGAAATTAATTCCATAAATGTATTCTACACTCTGTTCAATTGTAATATCTACCTCCACCTTACCGACTCCTTCAATCAAAGTAAGGACTTTTTTTAGTCGGTCTTCTATCCTTTCTTCATAGCTAAGCGGAGTCACATTTGCACCAAAAGACTCAACTACATCTTGACTATTGCTGATATCTTGATAAGAAGAGACATCTGATGTTTTCAATGCATTATCCACCATAAATAATAATACTCCTAACATCACCAAAAAGCTAAGGTACATCAAAATATTTTTTCGCTTATTTTTCCCATTCTCTTCATTAGGTTTAAAAAGGAATTTCCAAAAACTTTCAAGCATACTTATTCCTCCTATTGAAAGCTGATCGTCTCTGGTTTTAGATTATAAAAACTTATCAAAAGTTGTAATGTTTTTTCTTTAACCCTCCTGATTTTATCTAAGTCTTTCGATTCTGTTTTAATTTCTTCTGCTATAAGTTCTTTTTCTTTCACTTCTTTTCTCATCTGACCACCAATATTTATCTTCACTTCATTTATTGATTTGATAGATTTAGAAGAATATTTTTTTTCTTCTGAAACTAAGTCAAAGTCAATAAATACAGCATTGATCTGTCCGTCTGTTGTAATATTCACATCAACATCAACATCTTGAAGATCAGATTGAGTTAAAAGCAATCCACGAATTTGCTGCTCTAATTCACTTTTATAAGTTGTAAGTGCTAATTCTTTATTTAGCTTCTTCATCGCTTCTCCTTGATTCAGATTAGACTTTGCATTTTTTTGGACAGACATGTTCTGAAAAGGATAAAACATGGTCTGATCGAATCTAATCAAGCTGAAAAGTGGATTTAAAATTGTCAGAAGAATAAAAAATCCCATTACAACTTTAACATATTTTTTTAATGAATTATTTGGTAAAAGCATTTCTAATATACTCGAAAAAATAACAATGGTAGCTAAATTTTTTATCCATTCTTTTAACATCTCAATCATAGAATCACCTCAGCATAACCGTCACGTTGGAAATTCCTACCACGATGGTAATGACCATAAAATACATAATAGACACCGTTGTTACTGCTAAAAAAATCAATAATAATGCATTTCCAAGATTATTTAAGCAATCAACAATCATCTGTTCACCAATAGGTTGAATGATAGCGCTTACAAATTTGTAGATAAACACAATCGCCAAAATCTTAACAACCGGGAAAATCACTGTGAGAAAAATAATTAGCATCCCAATCAATCCAATAGCATTTTGGATCAAAAGTGAACAACCCACCACTAGTTCCAAAGCGTCAGCGAACATTCCTCCAACAATTGGCACAAAAGCACCTGTAAGATATTTGGCTGTTCGCAGAGAAATTCCATCAGCGACTGAAACTCCGACACCCTGAATCAACATCACTCCAAAAAAGATCACAAAAGAAAGCCCTAATATTGTGATTGCTATCTCCTTAAAAAATCCTCCCAACCTAGAAAGTTTGAACTCTCCAGTAAAATTACTAACTACGCTGAGAATAACTGCAAAAGAAATAAAAGGAAGTACAACAGTTTTGATGACTGTGCTAATCACACTAACAACCAAAAAAATAAATGGTTGAAAAATTGTTGCAGAACCTACAGCTCCCATACTAATAAGCAAAGTAAAAATGGTAGGCAAAAGAGCCTGCATAAATTCAACCATAGCATCAATCGCATCTATACCGATTTTACTGGCAACCATAAAAGAATTAAGAGCTAACAACACTAAAACGAGATAAATCATACCATTCGTAATTTTTGCAATCTCTGAGCCCGCAAAGGCATCTTGAAAAGTTTTTAATATTGCTGAAATAACTGCCAATACAAAAAGTTGTCCTAATAGTTTCGAATTTGCCATAACTTCTCGAAATATTGTCGTCAATATACTATTGAAAACTCTCTTCCAATCAAATTTAAACTCTCCTTTGATAAATTCTCTAACCATCTTACTGAAGTTAAGAGTTGAGATTGACTGATCTATCTCCCGATTTAATTCTTTGACCTCTTTTTCGATATTTTCATAAGATAAATTAGAAAGCTGTTCATTTAAAATATTTTCTACAATACTTTCAGCCTTCTCCTGTTTTTCGATCTGTGTTATAACATTTACCTCAGCTAAAGCTAACGGCGAAAAACAAATTATAAAAACGAGAAATATCCATATTTTTTCTCCTTTTAACATCTTCTTGTCACCTTTTTCTTAAAGTAATTTCTTTGTAACCGAATCAAGAACTGCAACCATAATCGGAAGTGCCATAATAATAATCAAAATTTTAGCTGCAAATTCTATCTTTGCTGCTATCACCCCTTCCCCGGCGTCTTTACAAATTTGGGAACCAAATTCTGCAATATAAGCAATACCTATGATCTTAAAAATAGTAGAAAGATAGGTCATACTGAGATTCGCTTCTATGGCTAATTCTCTAAGAACTGTTACTACTCCATTGATTTTACCCATCATAAGAAGAAAAATTAAAACTCCAAATAGAATTGTCAATTGAATAGCAAATTCTGGCCGATATTCCTTAATGACTATAATTAAGATTGTCGTAATAATTCCAACACCAACAATCTGAAAAATTCCCATTCTCATCACTCCTATTTATAATCCAAAGACGGCTCTAATCTCCGCAAAAAGTTGAGACATCAAACGAACCACCCAGAAAAAGGAGATTAATACTGCACTTAAAGTTACCAGCTGAGCAATTTCCTTTTTATCAGCCTGATCTAAAACCAATTTTATCACTGATACAAATATTCCTAATCCAGCCAGCTTAAAAACCAAATCAATTTGCATTATAGTTCATCTCCTTTGATCTTTTGAGTTAAGACTCCCACTTCTATAAGTGGT
>JAGMES010000093.1 GCA_023128035.1 Halanaerobiales bacterium
CGTAATATAGTATGTTTTTTATAAATAATTCCTCAATAGTTCTACTTTTATTTTTACTTTAATATAATTATAGGAAACGATCAAATCGATTGGTGTGATATCAATGAAAGAAAAAATATTAAAATGGACAAAAAAACTTTGCTTAATTCTAGTTTTAACAATTTTCTTTCTTCCAATCTTAGCAATCCCAACTCCCAAATACCAGGAGTGGATTTATTATCCTTTACCCTCTCATACATTAAAAACGCTATCAGGAGAAAAGATCAATATTCCTTCACGATTTCCCAATCAGAATTATTTGATTCTCTTTTTCGCAGAAAAATCTCCCACATCTCTTCTTCAATTGATGGAGATATCAAAGATATCAGATAAGTCTCCTGATCAACTTGCTATCCTTCTCATACATCTAGGAAAAATCAATGAAGAGTTACCAATATCACTAAATTCAAATATCCATCTCCTTTATGATCCAAATGCAGATTTCACAAGAAAAATGAATATCTACACAGTCCCCACCTTACTACTATTGACCAAAGAACATTTGGAAGTTATTCGTTCCCAAGAATTAGTTTCGTCAGATCAACTTCTTAAGTATTTTACATTAGAAAGGAGTAGGATTGAATGAGCAAAATGAATCGTCTCTTTGGTACCTTTTTTATTTTTGCAGGGCTTTACCTTCTTCTAGAAAGACTCCGCCTAATTGATGGAGACATCTTTTTACTTCTTTTAGGTTCCACTTTTTTAGCAATCTATTTCGCTACAAATAGACCTTTGGGACTTTTAATTCCCGGTTCCATTATAACCTGGCTTGGCTTATATGCTTTATTAATGGAAAACAATTATTGGCCAATTATAGAAAAATACGAGGGAGGTCTCTTATTTTTGGCCTTAGGTCTTGCTTTTTGCACGATTTTTTTCCATACATATTTCTCTAAGCAAAAAAATTATGGATACAGGTTCTGGCCTCTCATGCCTGGATTTGGTCTTATTATTTTTGCCTTTATCGTAGAAGTTGAATTTAGCTTTATTCCATATAATTACCTCTTTTATATTGAGACCTACTGGCCTGTTTTAATTATCATCGTGGGAATTATCTTTTTAGCCTCTTCTTATAAGAAAAGACGCGAATCAAAATAAATAACCCTATCTGAAAGATGATTGCTCCTACTAAATCAGCGAAAATATCACACCAATCTGGTGTACGAAATGGAACAAAGTATTGATGGGCTTCATCACTTAATGCAAAAAGAAAAGTCAAGACGAAGCTAAAAATAATACTCATCCTCATATTTAAATGATGTAAAAAGAAGACCATAAAAAGAAAAGCTAACCCACCGAAAGCAAGCCCATGCAAAATATAATCAGGCGTTGTCACATGAATCTCTGAACCAGGAATGGAAGATAGGTAAAATATCAGACCCATATAACCCAATAAAATCAAAGCTGATAAATATTCACTCAATTTTCTCCAATTCATAATTTTCCCTACTTTCTTGATAGATTAAGACCATCTAATGACCTGTCCACTAGATGGTCTTTTTATTTTATGATTAAACTTTCTCAAATAAAGACTGATATAGCTTTGGGTTTACTTTTTTTAAAGCTACTGGTCTACCAGCCTGATTCATAAAGCAATGTTTTGTCAAGCCTTCTGCTAATAACTCTCCATCACGAAAAACTCGGTAACCAAAAGTCCATTTAACCTTACCTACCTCAAGAATTTCTGTCTCCAAAGTCAATAAATCATCATATTTGGCTGAAACTTTATATTTACACTGAGTCTCAATCACAGGAGAAAACATCCCTTGTTCCTCCATCGAACGATACTCTAATTCTAATTCGCGAAACAACTCGGTTCTACCCATCTCAAACCAAACATAATAATTCGCATGATGTACAATTCCCATTGCATCTGTTTCTGCATATCGAACACGAAATTGAATTTGTCCTTTCATAGTGCAACACTCCTTCTAGGTTTCCTTTAATATAATTTACGGAAGACAAAAGTTCTAACCAAGACTAAAAGCTGGCTAAATGCCAGCTTAAAATTTAGTTAATCATTTTTATTCTCATCTTCATCTTCTAAGACATCCTCCCAATCTTCAACATCTACGATTTCTGTGTCTTGAAACTCATCAATATCATCTGATTCTTTCTCTCTATGATCGTATGAGTCCATATAATCTGCTTCATCTGATCTTCTAAATATTTTAACTATAACCCAGAGTACACCTAATACTATTATTAGAGGTAATCCAAAAAGCATGAGAGGAATAAATAGTGACATTAATACTCCCACACCACCAAGAATACTACCGATAATCCCAAAGACCAATCCAATAATTCCACCTATGAGTCCAAATATTAAACCAATTAAGCTACCAAGACATCCCATATATTTTACCTCCTATCTTATCCAGGGTTTACCTGTGCCAAACTTTGTTTGAATTACAGCTCCAAGACCTACCCAACCAGCGATCATTTTTACAAAACCACCCATTGGTATTAGAGCAACCACACCTATAACAACTGCTCCAATAATTCCTTTTACATAATGAGTAACATCCCATTGCATCTGTTCTGCTAAACGTTCACCTATAAGAAAGTAAATTGCAACAATTCCAAATGTATTAGCCGCCCATAAAATCACTCCCAGTATTATAGCTACAGGAATTCCCAATATCGTTATTCCAAAAAGAATCATAACTAAGACAGCCACAATTGTCCCTAATAATCCTTTTACACCCATTCGTAGTGGATCAGCCAAAACTACTTTATTAATATTTTCTAAATTCACAAAGAAGAAATGAATTACAATAAGAGTGATTAAAATTGAGAAAAAGATTGAGCTCCATCTCATCGAAGGCCACCACATAAAATTGAATCCTCTAAAGCGAAACGGCATTTTAAATATGTTCCCTAACATCAGACTTGGTCCAACATCGATAACCTCACCATAAACTGAACTATTCTCACTCTGCTTTATGGTTCCCATTACATTAACTAGATCTCCTCTAACTTTCGCCCCATCATGTAATGTAACTTTTCCAAAAAGCGTTACTAATTCCTCATCAACTTCACCTTTTAACTCTATATCACCAAAGATTGTAACCGCAGACCCATCTACATCTCCATCAATCTGCTGATCTCCAAAAATCGTAACCGAATTCCCATGAACTTGTTGGTCTTCGAAAATATGCAAATCGCTTCCAATCCGTACCCAATTCTCACCATTTGCAAACGCAGATAACGAGAAAAGAGTTACAAAGATTAGACAAAGCCAGAGTAATTGTTTCTTCTGCCTCATTAATTTTCACTCCAATCTTTAAAATAAATATTCCCATTACTTGTTCGAACAGTTAAATCGATACCGCCACCATTAAACTTACCCTCCATATATTTCGCTTCATTTGTACCAATAAAAGTGATTGGGAAATCAAATTGAATTTTACCATTTGAAGTTTTCGCAAATAAATCATACCCTAAAATCGGATCAATCCAAAGTTCCATAGAACTATTAGAAGATTTAAATTTATAATCTCCTGCTCTATCCATTTTTCCTTTAAAAGTTATGCGGCCATTGGATGTCGCCAAATCTGCATTTGAAACCAAAAACTCTGTATCCACTCTGATAGAACCATTTGAAGTTTCAGCATTGATCTCACCCAAAACATTTTCGATAACAATTCTTCCATTTGATGTGTGTAAATTTAAATTACCCTCGATTTTATTCACAGAAATTGAGCCATTACTACTCTTTGCGATAAGATTACCTTGATATTCATCAACCTTTATGCTTCCATTACTAGTAGTCAAAATAAGCTTATTTTGCAAACCATTAACCTTAATACTACCATTATTAGTATCAATAACCACTTGAGTCTCTCTAGGAAGAATTATCTTAAAATCTACTCCCATTGAACCAATTTTAGAAGGACGTGGTATAGGGCGTTTTGTCTTTATAATCAACTCTGAAGATTTTTCGATAAAATCAATCTTTACCTCTTCAGCTACTTCTTTTAAACGTTCTTCCGAATCTCCTTTCAAAACTTTAACTGCCTGTATTTTTATTTCTTCAGTATCGCTAGGTTCTATCAAAACACTTCCTTGAAAATTAACCAAAGTTAAAAAATCAAAGGCTGCAAAGTTTTCTTCAATATATTCTTTATACTCGTATCTTCCATTTGAAAGGAAATTAACCTCCACACATCCTCCTAATAGGATGATCATGCTAATCATCACTGAAAATAATAATACTTTATTCTTCAATTTGATAATCCTCCTTTTTCTCTTTCTTCTCAAAACCAAAACGATTAATAACGACACTTCCTAATCCCATACACGCTGTTATAAAGAAGAATACCCAACCTAAAACAGGAATCAATGTAATGATAGCCATCGATGCAATACCAATCAATACCTTCGACATCTCTGTACTAAATTTAAGATTTAAAGAAGTTATCACTTTTACGCCAATAATTCTCGCTACACCCAACTGTCCATAAAGAGTACTCAAAAATATTAGTGGGATTAACAACAAAGCCAAAGGAATTCCTATAATAGTGATCACCAACAGAATCATAAGCGGTGGAACTAAAAGATATGACACCAGTCCCACTAGAAAATAATATCCAGGTCGTTTCTGAATGATATCTCCCAATCTATTTACCTGCCCTGCAAAAAATAACATTAATAATGCTCCTAATGCCAACCATCCGATTAGTCCAGTAAGCCCGCCCCACATATAGAAATACCAGGGTACACGAGGAGAAATAAAGACATTATCTCTTAAATGGCGAATGTTGATATTCATATTTCCAAAACTAATTTCAGAGGAATCTGATGATTCATCACCAATCATTTCCACAACAGATCCCTGAATCTTTGAATCTTCATCTTGAAATACCCTTCCAGCAAGAGCAGTTACCTTTCCATTAACTTCACCAGTATTTCGAATATATACATTTCCAGCAGTGTTACGAACATCTCCATTTACCTTGCCATAGATTGTTATATTACCAGCAAGAGCAGTAACATTCCCATTTACAGTACCATAGATGGTAATATTACCTGCCAGCGCATCTACATCACCATCAATTACTTTATCTTCTGTAACAGTAATATTACCTACCATCTGAAAAATACCACCATCTGCCTGCACCATACCAGTAAACATAATCATAAGTAACATAGCGAATACGAAATAATATCCAGACGAGTGAAGCCATCTTAATTTTTTAAATTTACCAATCATACCAAATCCCCCCTTTTTTTATTCCAAGAAATCAAACTCCAGAGACAAAGTAACAACAACATCATCAAAGCCATGATAAATCCTATTAGATTCCATGGTACAATTTGAATTATAGTTTTTGATGTTAATTTCAAAATATAAAACAGATAAGTTCCCACTGCCGCAAAACGTCCACCAATCTGGAAAATTACTTGATAAAAAACTATATTGCGATAGCTAATCGTTTCTACTTTTACAAATGGAATCAACTTAGTTAAAAAGAAAATAGCATTCAATCCAGCTATGACAATTAATAGACCGATACCTATGGACAGCTGAATCTGATTAAATTCTTTTTTAGTCTTTTCTGCTACGGTTTCTTCTGCTAAAATTTCTGACATCACCATTTCTTTCAACATCATTGGAGGTTCTTCCATTTCAAAATTATCAAACAAGTTATCTAATTTTAAGAAAACATTATATTCTTCGGCACAGGACGGGCATTGCTGAACATGTTTTTCAAGTTTCTTTTTTTCCAACTCATTTAGTTCTCCATCCACTTCTCTTTGTATCATATCTAAATACTCACTACATCTGTTCATTTGCCCTTTCCCTCCTTATAATCCAGATTCTTCTTATAAAAATCTTTTAAATGATTCCTACCTCGATAAATCCAGGTCTTAACCGTTCCTGGAGGCACTTCCATAACTTCACCGATCTCCTCATATGTATAGTGATGAAAATGTCTGAGGATTAACGGGACTCGATACTTCTCTGGTAATTGACCTATTGCTTTAATAAGTTCTTGCTTATTTTCTTTTATCACAATTTGTTCTCCAGGCTCTTTTCCTTTATCCTCAATCTGTCGGTTAAATTCTCCACCCTCTCCGTCGTCCATAACCAGAGGCACTGTATGTAATTTCTTTTTCCTAAATTGGTTTAAACATAGATTGGAAGCAATCCGATGAATCCATGGTGAAAAAGGACGACTCTGATCGTAGAGTTCCAATTTCTTAAAAGCTCGAAGAAATGTCTCTTGAGCTAGATCCAGCGCATCCTCTCTATTTCCTAACATCCGATAAGCCAGGTTATAGATTGAACGCTGATATTTGTCAATAATCTGCCCATATAGCTGTTTTTCTCCAGCCATTATTCTTTTTACAACTTCTACCTCTGGCAATCTCATAGAATTCACCTGTCTTTCCTGCCTTCTACTTACTAATACATCAAGAGAACAAAAAAGTTTCACATTTCAAAAAAGTTTTTTAAAGTTTTTTTAAACAAAAACCCCATTCTATTTTCAGAATGGGGTAAATTGCTCACAAATGAGATTTTTCATTAATTTACGCCTTTATCTCTCCCTCAATTTGTGATATCAAATGATCCAACAATTCAGCCATAGGCTGACTTTTCATACCAACCAGCTGAAAATGTGGTTGGTTTACTGGAAGTAATAATTTTTTTCCTTTTGCAAGACCAATCCATTCTGCCATAGAAGGTGTAACTTCACCCATCATAGCATTTGGCATCATTATTCCTAATGGTCCCACAATCAAATCTGCATCATTAATATTTATTCGAATGGCGTTTTCGCCTGTTGCTCCCCTATGAGCACCACTTTGGATCATTCTACTTGTCGCCATTGCGTTTGTTCCTAGTGCTACAATTTCGACCTGGTTCATTAATTTCTTACTTATTCGTGTGACGATCTCACTTCCAAGACCACCACCCATTCCGTCAACAACTACAACCCTAAGCTTTGTTTTAAGTTTTCCGTTCATTTCCATCCCTCCAACTATAAAGTTCGCTTTTAAGATTCCAAATTCCTCTTATCTATTGTTAAAGGGGGAAATTTTTTCTGCATGACGAATCAATCGTGCTAAATAAATCTGCATCAGCAATACAACTCCGACAGTGATATAAAAATTAAATATTCCAGAAAGTACGAAAAAGTCATATAAGCCGTGAAGAAGGCTGGCCCAAACAAGGCCATAAAAAATATAGAATTTACTCTTTTCTGGATGACATCTAGCCATTCCAAAATTAAAACCAACTATCCCTGAAAATCCGGCATGAGCCAGACTAGTCACAAATGCGCGAATTGCTCCTACTTTATAACCATAAGCCATCGTATAAATCAAATTCTCCACTGCTGCAAATCCTAAACCTGCTGTCACCACGTAAACAATTCCATCCATAACTTCATTAAATTCTTTATTTCGATAAACAGACAAATATGCAGCCAAAAATTTAAATACTTCTTCAGTTATGCCTATAATAAAAATAGTTACAAATAATAATCCCAATAAGTTATCTGGTCTCTTTGCTGCACCGGCAAAGGGAGTTGTGATAATACTTACTGGAATAACTGTCAAAGCTCCAACTACAAAAGATCGAAAGACCAATCCCCATGGCTCCGGGTCAAGATAATCCTGACGATAAAAGTACCATACCCAAAAAATCCCAGGTACAATTGAGACCAGAAATAATCCAATCAAAGTCATCTTCATACCTCCCATCCTTCTATTTACAATATGCCCTTTCTTCTTTATGCTCATGCTGAGGTTTATTATTTTCGAAAGGGTATATACTAAAAAAACTGTTGATTTTTACTCAACAGTTTTTTTATCTTAGTCTAATATTGGCTACTTTCTACTTTTAATTCTTGCTCTGATATTTTTGCAAGCATTCTTCTCGATTTCTCCTGATCTGCTTCTTTTTTAATCTCAGGAAGTAGCTCACTTTTTAATTGGGTAAATGTAAAAGGGCCAATTTTAGTATTATCACTCGCTAAATTTATCGCTAAATCTGTTGATGAATATGTTAAAATGATTTCTTCAATATTTTCAACTGCATTTTTATATAATTGAAAAGCATCAATAACACTATGCTTTTCAATTCTCTCTGCCACATCAACCAATTTTCTTGCATCTTTATAAAGTTTTTTCGCCTCTTGCTCTTCAGAAGGATTTAAACAACTTACTAAAATGAATAACATTAAAAAGATAATCAATAATGTCAGTACTCGCTTCATCATACTCCCCCACAATCTTTTTTTGAATGATAGACATCACGAATAATTCGTCAGACGTCAAACAATTTGTTTTTTACTTACATATTTTTTGGCTTCTGTTCTATGTTTCGTTATCAAACTAAATTTCCCTTTTTTAAATTAAAATTATTACTTTTTTTAAATTTAAAACTTGAATAAACTATTTAGAGGAAAACTAATATTTTCTCCGAAATATGAATCTATGAAGGGAGTTGTGTTAAATGCTAATTAAAGATAAAATTCCTGATTACGCGAAATCAGTCTGCCAAAAACTACATACTGATGGCTTTCAAAGTTATATAGTCGGTGGTGCTCCAAGAGATATTGCTCTTGATCTTATTCCCAAAGATTTCGATATTGCTACCAATGCCACTCCTGATCAAGTAGAAACTTTATTCGAACATACAATTCCTACAGGTAAAAAATATGGCACAATAACTGTTTTATTAAAAGAAAAGATATCTCACACACTAGAAGTAACCTCTTTTCGAAAAGATGCTACATATACCGATGGAAGAAGACCTGATTATGTAACATTTTCAGATAATCTGATTGATGACCTTATGAGAAGAGATTTTACTATCAACGCCATTGCCTATGATCCTATCACTGATACCATCCATGATCCTTTTGATGGATTAAGAGATATTGAAAATAAATTGTTGCAAACAGTAGGTTCAGCCTCTGCAAAAATTAAAGAAGATGCCTTAAGAATGATGCGTGGGATTCGTATTCGAGCTGAAAAAGGTTTTACAATGAATCCTTCGCTCATTGATGCAATCAAAGCAAATGGACATCTAATCAATAATGTTAGCCCTGAGCGTGTTTCAGAAGAATTATGCCGAACAATTCTGTCTTCCAGACCTCGTCAAGGAATCTCTGATTTATTAAAATTAGGATTGCTCAAATTTATACTTCCTGAATTACATCATTGTGAAGGTGAAAAACAACGCGAAGATTATCACCAATACGACGTCTTTGGCCATATTGCTCATGCTCTTTATCATTCAAAAAATGATATAATCGTCCGTCTGACCGTCCTCTTACATGATATTGGCAAACCACCAACCCGAACTATCGATAAAAAAGGAATCATTCACTTCTATGGTCATGAGATAACAGGTGCTAAGATGGCTGAAAAGATACTTAAACGGTTGAAGTTTTCCAATAAGATAACAAAATCAGTTACTCTACTTATTCGTCATCATATGCGAAATGTGGAATCAGATAAATCTCTTAGAAAATTGATGTCAATTTTGATAACCCATGAACAAGCGCTTCGTTTTGCTGAGGTAAGATTCGCAGATAAAATTGCTGGGAAACAAAGTGAAGATGAAGTGTATGCAGCTTACAAAAAACTTGTGGCAAGAATTAATACCATCTGGTCAGAGAAACAACCTCTACAACTTTCGGATTTGTGTGTTACAGGTGAAGATGTTATGGAGGTGCTAGGAGTTGGCCCAGGGCCAGAAATAGGCACCATCTTACATCAACTTCTAGACCAAGTAATCGCGAATCCTAGCTTAAATACTCATCCTACTTTGATGAAATTGATTCCAGAGTTATTTTAGCAGAATTAGCATAATATGATTCGTCCACAAAAAGTAATTTAGTCACACTCGCATACTATATAGTGACGAAACCGCCTATTCATCACTATATATAGTATGCGAGTCTTTGTATGACTACTTTTTGTGGGCTAATCATAATAATATATGGTTAAAATTATATCTTGACAATGTTAGATTAATCATTTATAATCATAATTAAAATTAAATAAATAATCAAAATGACTGAAAGGAAATAGTAACATAAGCACAGGTGCAAGAGAGCAGTGTTCATAGGCTGAAAGACACTGTCACTGATGGCTATGCGAACCTATCCTGGAGTTGACGGTGATAAACTGTTCGGGGCACCTGACCCCTTATCCACAGGTAAGAGTGGTTATCTAATTTATAGATAACAATTAAGGTGGTACCGCGGAAATTAAAGTCTTTCGTCCTTTGTTTAACAAGGATGAAAGACTTTTTTATTTATAATAGGAGGAGGAAAAGTTATGAACCTAAATATCCAGTCTTTTAAGCGTATCGTAATTAAAATCGGGACTAGCAGTCTAACTAATTCATCAGGGGAATTAGACTTACCGCAAATACAAAAACTTGTAGAACAGATGGTATGGTTGCATCAGATTGGAAAAGAAGTTGTACTAGTCAGTTCAGGAGCAATTGCTAATGGACGAATAGCTTTGGGCTGGGAAATTAAGGAACTAACTATTCCCGAAAAACAAGCTGCTGCTTCTGTTGGACAGGTTTTATTAACACAAACTTATAATGAGCTATTAAAAATATATGGATTAAAATCAGCTCAGATTCTAGTCACTAAAGAAGATCTTTTATTTAAAAACAGACTTACCAATGCCTCTAATACAATGGAAGTACTTTTGAAAAACAAAATTATTCCGATTGTTAATGAAAATGATACAGTTGCAGTTGATGAAATTAAGTTTGGAGACAATGACACCTTATCTGCAATGGTTGCCAAATTAGTAAACGCTGATTTATTGATTCTCTTATCTGATATCGATGGATTATATAACTCTGATCCACGGATCAATTCAGACGCTCGGCTTATTCCTGAAGTACAAGAGATTACGCCAAAACTAATGGCTGTCGCTGGAGAAAAAGGAACAGTTTGGGGTTCAGGAGGCATGAGAACTAAACTCCTAGCAGCGAAAATTGCTACAAACTTTGGAATACCAATGATTATAACCAATAGTCGGAAAAAGAATATACTGAATCGAATTTTTCAAGGTGAATCGGTAGGAACATTATTTAGGGAGGTATCGGGAATATGAGTTTAAATAAGATGCAAACTTTGTTAGAAAATATAGGTAAACAAGCTCAAATATCCAGTAAGATTCTTGCAAATGTAGAAACAGATAAAAAAAATCAAGCCTTACTCCATATCGCCAACTCATTAGAGAAAAGAGAAGCAGAGATTTTACAAGCCAATCAGAAAGATTTAGTATCTGGAAAAGAAAAAGGACTTTCTAATGCTTTAATGGATAGGCTACTTTTAACAGAAAAACGGATCAAAGGAATGGCAGATAATCTACGAGATATAGCAAAATTAGAAGATCCAATCGGAGAAGTAGTGGAAAAATGGAGACGCCCAAATGGATTAGAAATCTCTAAAATTCGAGTGCCACTCGGAGTTATCGGGATTATTTATGAATCACGTCCCAATGTAACCATTGATGCTGCTGCCCTATGTCTAAAAGCTGGTAATGCAGTTATTTTAAGAGGTGGATCTGAAGCTTTTCATTCAAATCAAATATTAACCACTATTGCCAGAGAAGCTTTAACAGAAATCGATCTGCCTGCAGATTTGATTAATTTGATCCCCACTACTGATCGATTAGCAGTACAAGTTATGCTTAAATTACGTAAATATATAAACCTTCTAATCCCCCGCGGTGGAGCAGGTTTAATTCAAATGGTAGTTGAGAACTCCTCTATACCGGTAATCGAAACAGGCGTAGGAAACTGTCATATCTATGTAGATGAAACTGCTGATTTGATGATGGCACTTAAAATTATTAAAAATAGTAAAGTTCAGCGTCCTGGAGTCTGTAATGCTATGGAAACATTACTGGTTCATCAAGAGATAGCCGAAGAATTCTTACCCTTATTAGCAGAAACTCTCTGGAAAGCAGGAGTAGAATTACGGTGCTGCATGAAATCATTTAATATTTTAGATAAAATTTATTCTCCAATTAAAAAAATTCTTCCAGCTGAAGAAACAGATTGGGAAACTGAATACCTAGATTTAATTTTAGCTGTCAAGATTGTGATGAATATAGATGAAACACTTAATCATATCGCTCAATATGGAACAAGTCATTCAGAAGCAATTATTACCCAGGATTTTCAGCGTTCAAGAGAATTTCAAAAACATGTAGATGCCGCTGTAGTCTATGTAAATGCATCAACAAGGTTTACCGATGGGAGTCAATTTGGTATGGGTGGAGAGATAGGAATTAGTACTCAAAAACTTCACGCTCGGGGGCCAATGGGATTAAAAGAGTTAACTTCTACAAAATATCTCATTTTTGGTGAGGGTCAAATTCGAAAATAATGGAGGGTAAATTTTATGGGAATAAATTTGAAGCAAAAAAATATTGCAATAATCGGTTCAGGTCAAATGGGCGAAGTACTAATCCAAGTACTAGTAGAGTTAAATCTTCCCACTGGACAGATCACCTGCTGTGATTTGAATCAAGATCGGTTGGAAGTACTTGCTGATAAATATAAGGTTAACACTTCTCTTGAAAATTATCTTGCAGCAGAAAAAGCTGATGTTGTTATTTTAGCAGTAAAACCTCAAGTGATGGATGATGTATGTAAAGAAATCAGAACTGTCTTAAGAGATGATCAAATTTTGATATCAATAGCCGCTGGGATTACCATCAACTTTCTCAAAGAACGAATTAATAATCGACCTAGTATTATCCGAATAATGCCAAACACACCATGCTTGGTTAAAGCAGGTATCTCAGCAATAAGCATTTCAGAGGACTGTCAAAATTCAAACGATGCAACCATGCTCGTTGAGGAAATTTTTAGTAAGCTAGGTAAGGTTATTTTTGTAAAAGAAGAACAACTAGATGCAATAACTGGTTTAAGTGGAAGTGGCCCAGCTTATATCTATCTAATTATCGAAGCATTATCGGATGCTGGAGTTCGGGTTGGCTTACCACGAAGAATCGCCACAGAATTAGCTATCCAAACAGTATTTGGATCAGCTAAGATGGCTAGTGAAACGAACCTGCACCCTGCTGTGCTTAAAGAAATGGTAACATCTCCGGGAGGAACCAGTATTACTGGTTTACATGTTCTAGAACGAGCAGGAGTACGTGGAATTATTATGGATACAGTAGTGGAAGCAACTAAGCGTTCAAAAGAATTAGGAAATTAAAACAAGGACTTCAGGAAATCCTGAAGTCCTTGTAAAATAAACTTGTTTATTAATTAATAAACTGGTGTACAATAATCCACATATTTCGGATTATTGCCTGCAGTTAGTCCAAAGAAAAGTTCTTTGATCTTAGAACAAATTTTACCCGGCTTTCCATCGCCAATAATTCGCTTATCAATCTCTATAATTGGAGTTACCTCCATTGCTGTTCCACTAAAGAATGCTTCTTGAGCTGTGTAAAGTTCTGTTCTAGCAATACTTCTCTCAACCACTTCCATACCCAATTCTTCTTTAGCAAGTCTCATAACAACATCTCTGGTAATACCTTCTAAAATATTATCAGATGGAGGTGGTGTTACTAATTTTCCATTCTTGATGATGAAAATGTTTTCACCTGGTCCCTCACAAACATTCCCCTCATCCGTCAACAAAATTGCTTCATCATAACCATTTTGAAGTGCTTCCAAAGAAGCTAAAGCTGAATTTAGATAACCCCCAAGAGGTTTTGTTCTTGCCGGAATCATATTGTCAGAGATTCGTCTCCATGAAGATACTGTTGCCCTAAAAGCCTCTTTACCAGCATAGTTCCCCATTGGTTGGCAATACATCAATAATCGATCATCATCATTGTATAATGTAGGATACAAGTTATCAGAACCTTTATAAGCAATCGGTCTGATATACGTAGTAGTTTTGAAATTATTCTTTTTTAATAACTCAATCGTCCAGGCACATAAATCTTCTACTGTATAAGGAAGGTTTATATTTAAAATCTTACATGATTCCAATAACCTTTGGTAATGTTCTTTCATTCTAAAAACATATAGCTGGCCCTCTTCTTCATTCCAATAAGCCCTTATTCCTTCAAAACACCCTAAGCCGTAATTAAAAGCCTTACATCTTATGCTAATACTAACTTCTTCTTCTTTAACAATGCTACCCTGATAAAATACGTATGAATCTTTGATAATAACTCCTCCTCTCTACTTCCTTCTCTCTACTTCCTTCTCCTTATATTTGATAAATTATTATCATTTTAAAGTATTATAGCATAAGATGTGTTGGCTGTAAATCATATATAAAAAGTAGTAATTTTCAGATTATTTTATCAAACAAATAACATCTAATACCTCTCAAAAACGGCGAATCTTTTTAAAATAATAAAAAGGCCCAGAATAATCTGGGTCTACCGTTTAAGTAATATTTAAAATCTTTACTCCTCAGAATCCTCATCTACCTTCTCAGCCTGTAGTGCTTCCTGTGCCAATATCTCTTCTTGTGCTCCTTCAAATCTAGCCAAATCTACATTCCTATCATTCATTTGACCATTTAATTGTTGAATACTCACTTCACGACCTTTTAACTGCCTTTCTAAAACTTTTATCTTACCCTTTAAAGCACGAATCTGAATTTTTGACTTAATCTGAACTATAAGTCCCAAAATTCCAATCATTAATGCTCCCAGAGCCACTCCACCCAAAACGATAACCGCTAAGGAGGTGTTAAATTGCCAAGTAAAGAATTTTAAATCAACTGGAATATTATTCTGGACCGCAAAAACACCAACTAATAAAGCAAAAATCAATGCCAGTACAACTGTCCATTGCATAAAAATTCCCCCTTAAGTTAACTGCCTTAAACATATAAATGTAATTTGTAATATGTTATTGATTCGACAAAATTAAATTAGAATCCTTCCTCAAACCCATTCTCTATTCTTATTAGTTCCTTTTTTATCCTCTGATTATGTCTACAAAAATGTAAATATGCGACAATTATAAACATTATAGCTCTTAAACAAACAAATTAATTAGTTTTTAGAGAATTAACTACATTTTTTTTTATAAAATACTTGAAAAAGATATCGTGTTTGTTATATAATAAACTTGGTGTTAAAAAGATAAATTAACATATTTTTAATGCCACATACATATATAAAGGAGAGGGTAGATATGAAAAAAGTAATACCATTTTATGAGTTGTGTGGGCCAGTTTCTCCAATCACAGATCCTTGGGAATAATATCAAGGAAAAAAGACCAGGTACATTATAATATGTATCTGGTCTTTTTTTCTAAAATTTTTTCATTCCTTGTTAAATATTAATCTATTCCCATGGATCATCTAGAGATGGATTTATCGGTCCACACAAAATTACTGTATTATCCCCTCCTAATAGATTTGTTGGGACATCTACATCTAACAACCAAACCACTTTTTTCATCTTACCCTCTCCTTTAACAATCATTCCAATCAAGTTCAATCCGTTTCCAACCTTCATGCAAACTTTCCAGATTAAACTCACCCACTTCAGCTGTATTTCGCCAATAACCATCTCCTAAATCATAGGAGATCAGAAGATTGAAATTTTTCTTTTCAGCAATAAAAAACTTTATCGCTGTTAGATCCGTCTGTTCTTCAAAATCACAAACTAACTCTAAACTACCTTGATTAAAAGGATCAAAAATGACAACTCCATCATCCAACATCCCATCAAAATATCCCTGACACCCATCTGTCATCTCTGATGGTAATATTTTTACCTGATGACTATAGGCTGATACGCCTACAGTCATCATTAGAATCATAGTTATGAGTAATATCAATAACTTTCGTCTCATGATCTACTCCCCCTCCACTTCATAGTTGCCCTCATTTTCGAGGAAGGAATTTAACTTCTCAACTGATATCCATGTCAAAAGCTCATCATAATAGTCTGCTCTTCTGTTTTTGCCAAAACCACATCTTAAAACAATCGGTGCTGCCCCTTTATCTTCCTTGATTCCATAATGAGCATTGTCATAGAAGATACTATCCATAACTTTAAGATTACCACCAACAATGTGGAGACCTATACGGTTATTCTCAAATCTCACATCTGAAAGATTAACTATTTGTTCTACAAGGGTTAATCCTCTTTCTGCACCCATTACCATCAGATCACTAAATGATGAAACACTTCCTATTTGACTTACTTTAACTCCATCCCATGAAAGGTCAGCAATATAATCTTCACTTCTAGCACGTAAAATAATCTGATTTTCCTTCAAACCCTGACAGGTCAAAGTACCTTCCACAATTAGTCCAACACCTTGCTCAAATTGAACCTCACTACCTGGTTCAATAGTCAAAGTAATTCCTGATGGCACAAGAACATCACCTGTAACTATCATTTCCTTTCCTGACCAATTCTCATCTACCACAAGTAAACCCGAAGTTGTATTTGTTACAACTACCTCAATCTCATCAGAACCAATTCCCCCATCCTGATCTTCTACTTC
>JAGMES010000094.1 GCA_023128035.1 Halanaerobiales bacterium
CCCACCACTTATAGAAGTGGGGGTCATATCTAAAAATATATTTTTTAGACTTAACAACTTCTTATAGGAGTGATATAATGGATAGACGGGGTTATCGGGTTTATTATCTTGATCCGGAAGAAGATATAAATAGTTTAATAGCTGAGCTTGGTCAGACTACTTTGCAGAAAATAGCACTTGTTGTTCATCAGAGTTCAAACATTTTTAACAGCCGAATCAATATTCAGTTACTTCAAAAGTATTTAAAAGATTGGCAGAAAGAATTGGTCTTTATTTCAGCTGAAATGCGACTGATTCGCTTAAGTTTAGAAATAGGTATAAAAATTTATGCTGATCTAGAGGCTTTTGAGTTAGATGAACCTATTGAAGATGTAAATGAACCTTTGGTTACTTCTTTAAGCACTGAAGAACTTCTTCCAGATATTTATGCTCAAACTATACATAAGGATGAGTCAGTTGAAGAAATTCCCATGTATAGAAGCAGAAGGCATAGAAAGCATTTGGGAAGAAAGATTACTGTCGTTGTTGTTGCTTTAGTTATTCTTTTGGGGATGGGGTGGTTCTACTTTAACTTTTCAATAGTTACTGTTGAAATAAGTCCTATCATCGAAGATTTAGAACAAAATTTCCAACTTACCTGTGATCATGATCTTCAAAAGATACAACTTGCTGAGCGAAAAATTCCTATGGTAAATGCTAAATATGAAGTTAAAGGCCAAGCAACTGTTCCTACAACTGGTCAAAAACGTATTGGTTATAAAAGAGCAGAGGGAAAAGTAGTTTTTTTCAATAATCAAAAAAAGAATGTAACTGTTCCTGCTGGTACTGTTTTAAAAACAAGTAAAGAAATAAAATTTAAAACTGTTCAAACAGTTACTGTACCTGCCTTAACGGAAAATTTTATTTTGGGCGTTTCTTCAGGAACTACATCAGGCATGGCTGAGGTTAATATGGTGGCTTTGGAAGCGGGGAGTCAAGGAAATGTATCGGTGGAGAAAGTAAGTTTCTTTGATGGTAAAGATTATGGGTTAGAAGTTAGAAATCCAAAAGAAACCCATAATGGTTCTGATCGGACAGTAATGACTGTCGCTCAAGCAGATTTAGAGAAAGTCATGGAAAATTTAGAAATCGAACTAAAAAATAAAATTATCAATCAACTTTCTGACGAAGTAAATTTAGAGTATCAAATTCTTAAAGATACTTTACAATGTAAGCTTCAAAATATTTCTGTCAATCATTCTGTTGATATGGAATCTGAAGTAGTGACTGCTACTGCTCAGATGGTTGCTACAAGTTATCTTTTAAGGAAAGAGGATTTGAGAATTATTATTGCAGATCTGTATCGCGCAGAACTTCCAGATTATTATCGAATCCGATCAGGAAATATTGAACTATCAGAATTGAGTACTTTTTTGCAGGCTGATGGAAAAGCTAAAGTTAATTTAAAGGCTACGGCTCAAGTGATTGCAGATGTTCAACCTAAGCAGATTATTGAAAAACTAAAAGGGCAGACTGTAGCATATGCAAATAGTCTTTTAGAAAAGATGAACGAGATCAAAAATCATGAGATCTTTGCTGATGGTAAATCTAAGATCCCTAATTTTACCTTTGCAATTCGGGTTATTGTCCGAGCCCCAACAGATGCTGAGGAAGGGAGTATTTAACTTGCGAATAATGGCTTTGGATTATGGAGATAAAAGAATAGGTGTTGCGTTAAGTGATGCATTAAAGATGACTGCCCAGGGTAAAGAAGTGATCCATCATACTAATCTCCAAGCTGACTTAAAACGTTTGGGTGAGATTATTGAAGAAGATGTGGTTGAAAGAATCGTGGTTGGATTACCTAGAAATATGAATGGTACATATGGTCCACGATCTGAGAAAACTTTACAATTTGTCGAGAAGTTAAAAGAAGAATTTTCTTTGCCAGTAGAAACCTGGGATGAAAGGCTTTCCACAATAGCTGCTGAAAGAACTCTTTTAGAGGCAGATGTAAGTCGAAAGAAGCGAAAAAAAGTTATTGATATGATGGCAGCAACAATTATTCTCCAGGGTTACTTGGGCAGATATTATTGATAGGAGTGAATGACAATGAGTGAAAAAGGAATATTTAATGTAGACGTTGAAAGAGGATTGCTGATTCTTGAAGATGAAGATGGGAATGAAGAAAAGTTTATTATTGAAGATGAAATTGAATTTGATGGAAAGCGTTATTTAATTCTTTGCCATGAGGAAGAGACTGATTTGGGCGAATATATCGCCTTGCGAGTTGAAAAAGATGAAAATGGCGAGGAATTTATGATGACCATCGAGGATGATGATGAACTAAATCGTCTTCAAGAAGAATTGGATAAATTGGATGTAGATGTAGATTTAGAAGAATAATCATAAAATCCCACTCTCATCATGAGAGTGGGATTTTTCTATTAAGGGAGGATATGATAGAAAAACGTCGTAATAAATAACATTAAAGGATTCAAATTACAAAAAAGGAGATTTGAATTTTATTACTCAATTTACAAGGAGGGTGTAGCATATGCAATTGCGGTTTAACAAGTTCGTTTTAATGGCGATATTTAGTTGTCTTATTTTTGGTCTTGAATTTGTCTTTGTTGCTCAGGCTTTAGAAAAAATTCAGCCGATGCATCTTTTAGGATTTAGATTTATTCTATCAGTTCTGACATTAACGATATTTAAATTTCTGGGATTAATTAAAGTGAATTTTCAGAAAAAAGGTTTAAGAAGTTTGTTTATTTTGTCCTTATTGCAACCAGTAATATATTTTATTTTGGAAACGATAGGTATTGGTAAGACTTCTGCAACAGAAGCGGGGATAATCATTGCAACGATTCCAGTAATGGTAACTATTTTGACGTTATTGTTTTTAAAGGAGTCTACTTCACTTTTTCAAATTTTTTCATCATTACTTTCAATTGGTGGTGTAATCCTAATTACGGTTATGGCAGGTTCTTCTGGTGAAAGTAGTAGTCTTTTTGGAATATCATTATTATTTTTAGCAGTTTTTACTTATGCTATTTATATGATTTTAGTACGAAAAGTATCATCAATTTTTACTCCAGTTGAAATTACTTATGTCATGATGTGGGCTGGAGCAATAGTTTTTAATGTAATTTCTATTGCTCAACATTTTTATAAAGGTTCGCTAAATGAATATTTTATTCCGCTGGGATTTTCTAATGTTTTGATTTCAATTTTCTATTTAGGAGTAGTTTCAACTTTGGGTTTTTTTCTAGGTAACTACATAATTGCAAATTTAGGAGCTTCTAGATCTGCAATATTTGCTAATTTAACTACAATAATTGCTATTTTGGCAGGAATAATGATACGTCATGATCAATTTTATTGGTATCATGCTGTAGGAACTATAATGATACTTCTGGGGGTTTTTGGATCTGTTAATCAAAATAAACTGGAGTAACTAGCTCTGCATTGTGTATGGAAAGCTTTTACGACTATGGCGATCAGCAATTTCTTGTTTTTTTCATTATTATTATTTGATAAACCGGACTAATTTAAGTATAATAAGAGAGAAGTCATAACTTTATCTTAGAAAGGGTGAGATTTTCTTGCCTCAGATATCATTTAATTTTAGGTGGAATAATTCTCAATTAATCGGTGTAATCTTGATTTTAGCAACTTTTGGGGCTGGAGCAGCTTTTTTTGTAGATTATCAATTAGGACCTATCGATTATTTTTCTCCGAAAGTAGTGGAAGTAGATGTTCCAATTGGAAGCAGTGTTATAAAAATTGGAATAACGCTAGAAGAATCTGGGTTGATTCGGAATGCATCTTACTTTACTGCTTTAACTCGCTTACTGGGAGTTGAAGGTAAGCTGAAAGCTGGTTATTATGAATTTAATACTGGAATGTCTGTAAAACAGATTGTTGAAAAAATCGTTAAAGGTAAGGTTTCTACTTTAAAATTAACGATTCCGGAAGGGTTAACTGTGAAGGAGATGGCATCTCTGATTGAAGCCAAAATTGGAATTTCTACAGAAGAATTTTTAGAGGCAGCAAGGGAATTTAATCTAGATTATACGACGAAACAGGATGTAGAATTTCAGGTGGAAGGATTTTTATTTCCTGATACCTATCAGATTCCCATCAGAGTGACTGCTGAAGATTTATTACAGATTATGGTTAACCGCTTTAAACAAGTTATGGGTATAAAATCCGTGATTGTGAGAGATAGATCTTTATCAATTTGGGAACTGATAACCATAGCTTCTTTGATAGAAGAAGAGGCGAAATTAGATGGAGATCGTTCTTTGATTGCTGGGGTAATCTATAATCGTTTAGATGAAAGGATGAAATTGCAACTTTGTGCTAGTGTTTTATATGTGATGGAAGAGAAAAAAGAACGTCTTTCTCTGAAAGATACACGTATTGATTCTCCCTATAACACTTATCAAAACGCTGGTTTACCGCCTGGCCCAATCTCCAACCCAGGCTTAAAATCACTTCAGGCTGCATTAAATCCTGAAAAAAGTGATTATCTGTTTTATTTTGCTATGCCTGATGGAACAACCTATTATTCTAAAACTTATAATGAGCATTTAAGAGCGATTAAGAAATATTTGGATTGATTTTGGAGATACTATAGAGTGTGTATTCACACATGGTGGAAGATTTGGAGGTACAATTATGGCGGAACTATTGAGTAAGTCGCTTCAAGAGTTTTTGACAAATACAGTACAGCCGCGTGAACCGCTCCTTCAACGATTGGAGGAGCAAGCGGCCTTAGAACATATTCCCATCATTCACTCAGAGGTGGGGCAATTTTTACATTTTTTAATTCGTCTTCATCAACCTAAATCTATTTTAGAAATAGGAACAGCTATTGGTTATTCTACGATCTGGATGACTAGGGCCGCTGGGCCAGATGCTCAGATCAAAACTATTGAAATTAATGAGAATCGTGCATATGAAGCCTGGTTGAATATAAAAGAAGCTAAAGTTGACAATCAGGTGCAGAGTATTGTGGGCGATGCGGTTGATCTTATAGGCAAATTAGATACAAAATTTGATTTGATCTTTATTGATGCTGCTAAAGGTCAATATCTTACTTTTTTAGAAGATGCCTTAAAGATTTTAAATCCAGGTGGGCTTATTGTAGCAGATAATGTGTTATTAAAGGGTTGGGTAGCAAATAATGAACTGCTGCCTCATCGACGCATGAGAACTATGGTAAATCGGATGAAAGACTATGTTCAATTGGTGATGAATCACCCTGAACTAACCTCTTCTATCATACCTGTTGGTGATGGGGTGGCTGTGAGTTTGAAGGAAGTGAGGAGATAAAAATGAACATACCAGAAATTTTAGCTCCTGCAGGTAGTTTAGAAAAATTAAAAGTTGCAGTCTTATATGGAGCAGATGCAGTTTATTTGGGAGGTAAGGAATTTGGCTTAAGGGAAGGCGCGAATAACTTTACTATTGAAGAACTTGAAGAAGGTATAGCTTTCGCTTATGAGCATGGGGTGAAAGTTTATGTAACAGTAAATATTATTCCTCATAACCGAGATCTCTATAATTTACCTCAGTATTTAAAAAAATTGGCTGAATTAAAAGTAGATGCTGTGATTGTAGCAGATCCCGGAATTTTGATGATGATAAAAGAAAACATTCCAGATATGGAAGTTCACTTAAGCACTCAGGCTAATGCTGTTAATTGGGCTAGCGTAAAATTTTGGTATGAACAAGGGGTAAAACGGGTGGTTATGGCTCGTGAACTCTCTATTGAAGAGATAAAAGAGATAAATGGAAAAGTTCCTCAAGTAGATATTGAGGCTTTTGTTCATGGCGCGATGTGCATCTCTTATTCGGGACGCTGCCTTTTGAGCAATTATATGACTTACCGTGATGCTAATCAAGGGCAATGTGCTCAATCCTGTCGATGGAAATATCATTTAGTTGAAGAAAAACGTCCTGGTGAATACTTTCCTATCTTTGAAGATGAACGGGGAACACATATATTTAATTCTAAGGATTTATGTATGATTGAATATATTCCACAATTGATTCAATCAGGTATCAAAAGTTTCAAAATTGAGGGTCGGATGAAGAGTTTGCATTACGCTGCAGTTGTCACTAATATTTATCGCAAGGCAGTAGATCGGTATATAAAAGACCCAGAAAATTATACTTTTGATCCTTTGTGGCTAGAAGAATTAAAGAAAGTCAGCCATCGGAATTATACCACAGGATTTTATTTTGGTAAACCAGGAGAAAATGAACATAACTATGAGAGTTCAGCATATATCCGTAATTATGACTTTATGGGTATGGTACAGGATTATTTTCCTGAAACTAAAGAAGCATTAGTTGAAGTTAGACATAAATTTTTCAAAGGAGATCAGATAGAGATTTTTAGCCCTACTACTCAAAGCTTTAGCGCTGAGCTTGCATATATCAAGGATGAGGAGGGTAAAGAAATTGAAAGTGCTCCACATCCTCATCAAATGATTCGAATTCCGGTAGGAAATTCAGTAAAACAGTTTGATATGGTTCGTCGAGAACGTAAATGAACATGTTAGCTAAAATTTAATATAAAAAAAGTACTTACATGACAGGCACTATTTCACCATTTTCCACATATGATACAAATAAGAGATGCGCGTTAGCGCTAGTGGAGGTGTAAATATGGTGCCTTTTTTGTTGACCCTCTTAGGGTTTTCTTTATTTGAAGGAGCTATTTTACTGGTTTCATATATTTCAAATAATGTATTTCCGCAACCTTTATCGGCAAAAGAGGAGAGGGATTGCTTAAGGCGAATGAGGGAAGAAGGAGATTTAGAGGCACGTAGTACATTGATTGAACATAATCTTCGACTAGTAGCTCATATTGTAAAAAAATTTGAAGGAACCAGAGAAGATGCAGAAGATTTAATTTCCATTGGTACAGTGGGCTTAATTAAAGCAATACAGACTTTTAACCATACAAAGAAAACCCGTCTTGCCACTTATGCAGCTCGATGTATAGAAAATGAAATTTTAATGCATCTACGCTCCACAAAAAAATTACAAGGTGAGATGTTAATTCATGAACCTATTGGTTCAGATAAAGAAGGAAATGAGATTACTTTGCTTGATATTCTAGGTACAGAACCAGATATGATCTGTGATATTGTGCAATTGACTCTAGAGGAGGAAAAATTATACGATCTATTGAAAGAATTGGATGAAAGGGAACGTGTGGTAATTATAATGAGATATGGTTTGATAGATGGAGAACAATACACTCAACGAGAGATAGCAAAGAAATTAGGAATTTCTAGATCCTATGTATCACGTATTGAAAAAAAGGCTATTCAAAAATTATCCAAAAAATTTTCTAAAGAGGGCTACTAATAATCTATTTTGTAGCTTTATCTGCTTCGTAGATTTGTTAACAACTTTCGGAAGGAAATTATGAGTTAAGTTCTTCCGAAAGTTATTAAAATCCCTCTTTTTACTTCCCTTTTTCTTCGGGACATGTTATAATATAAAGGACTTTTGTCCTATATAATTATAAATTATGGATAAATTTTACATATTAGAGGTGAGTGTATCTTGTTGAGAAATTTACGTCCTGATAAGTATATAACAGATATTTTAAAACTCACACCATCAATTCTCAAAAAAATGGGAATTAAGGGAATTGTCTGTGATTTGGATAATACTATTATTCCCTGGGATCAAGATGATTTGGATGAAGAAATGATAAAGTGGTTTGCCAGTTTAAAAGAAAGTGATCTTCATATTTGTCTTCTTTCTAACAGTCTTCATGGTCGAGTGAATGGCATTGCAAAAATTTTAGGAGTTGATGCTATTCCTGCAGCACTTAAACCTAGAAGAAAGGCTTTTAAAAAAGCAATGGACATGCTTCAACTGTTTGAAGGTGAGATAGTTGTGGTTGGAGACCAACTTTTTACAGATATCTTAGGTGGTAATAGAATAGGTTTTAAGACGATTTTAGTCAAACCATTAGCAGAGAAAGAATTCTTTTGGACTTGTTTTGTGAGACGCATTGAAAAATGGGTACTTTTACATATGAAACGTAAAGGGATTTTATTTGAAATAGATTTAGAGGATGAATGATTTAAAAAGAAATGATAACTTGTTATTATTTTGACTTTAACTATCCTGTTTATAAATTTATTTATGATATGAATAATCATATTTATATACTTTTTATTCCAGTATGTATTTTTAAAAATTGGATAGTCTAGTGGTTATGTGAAAGGAGCAATCAAATAGTAGTCATAGACAATTATAGTTAAATGTGGACACAAATGTTTAGACTATAAGCTATTTTATTGCTTTCAAGCCAAAGTGAGTGTGAGTTATGAAAATAGCTTTGCATGATGAACTAGGTTAGTATGAAAGGTAAAGACATACCCATGAGTGTACCTTTCAGCTTATGGCTCTATGAGTATTGAGAAAGACCGACTTCTAATGTCCTGAAGTCTAAACATCAAAAATACATGTTCTTTATATTGACTTTGGCAAGAAGGAAAATTCCCTCAAAAGAGGAGTTAGACTAGAAATAGTCAGAGTCTTATTTGGCACAGAGAGGTGAAAATCCTCTCAATTCATTTAAATATCTTTGGCTATAATTGTCTATATTTTTGTAAGGAGGGTTTTTTTCTCATGAAATCGTATATTCGTCACCTGTTTATCTTGAGTTTAGGTATATTTGTCTTAATCTTTTGGTTTACTATGAATGTTTGTGCTGTTGAGTTAGGAGAACGTACATTGCGGTATAAAGATGAAGGGTCTGATGTCGCGATATTACAGTTCCGCTTACAAGAAACAGGTTACTATCATGAGAGTGTTGATGGAATTTTTGGGAAAAAGACGTATAATGCAGTGATTCGATTTCAAAAGGATAATAATTTAGTGGCCGATGGCGTAGTTGGGTCTAAGACTTTTCAGATTTTACCTAAATCAGATAAACTTCCTTCTCGGGGCCAGTTTACCTGGGATGATCTAATGTTTCTTGCTAGAGTTATCCATGCTGAGGCCAGAGGTGAACCTTATAAAGGCCAGGTTGCAGTTGGATCAGTAATCTTAAATAGAGTTGATAGTGATATGTTTCCTAATGTTATTCGTGAAGTAATTCTTCAAGAGGGCCAGTTTTGTACGATGGCAGATGGACAGGTTCATCTATATCCAAGTAATACTTCTATTGAAGCGGCAAAAGCGGCGATATTTGGCTATGATCCTAGTTATGGAGCATTATTCTTTTATAATCCGTGGGTAGCTTCAAAACGAAATTGGGTTGCATCACGGGCAGTCTCTATTCGGATTGGTGCTCATATATTTGCTTATTAAGTCGATATAATAACTACGTTATTATATCTTAAGTTTAACAACTTTCGAAAATGTTGTTAAAAAAATGCTGAACTGCGTTAGTGGTTCGGCATTTTTATTTTATTTTCGCTATAACAAAAGAATAAAGTGAGGTTTATTATGGAAGAATACATTTATTAGTGCTAAGAAGGGAGCAAGAAACCGTGATAAAAAGAAATAGTTATCTTCAAATGTGTATAGTTTTGTTATTATTGATTATACTAGCGGGTTGTATGGGAAAAGAGTCTTTAGAGGAAAATAAAGAATTACCGGTAGATGTTATTGAACGTGATCTTAGAAGTTATTTTCCATTGATAGAGGGAATGGAATATGAGTATAGTAGGGAAGGTAATGAATTTGCGTCTTTTACAAGAGAGATCAAATATGTAAATAAACCATTTGTACAGTTTCATGATTATAGTGGTACAGTTGGAGGATTTGTCTATGAAGTAAAAGAAGATCAGATTTCAAAAGTTTTCGAACAGGCCGAAGCTTTTGAAGAGCAAAATATTCTTTCTAAACTAGGGATGATCCTGTTGTGTTGGAAATTGTTTTAAAGACTCCTTTAAGAGTGGGTAATACTTGGGAGAGTGGAGATAGAATAAGAGAGATCATAGATATTGATGAAACTGTTACAATACCTGCGGGTACCTTTTATAATGTTATTAAAGTAAAAGTTATAACAAAAGAAGAGAATAATTTTGAAATTTATGAGTATTATGCAGAGAATGTAGGATTAATTTTAAAGGAGAGTAAATTTGACGGGAATGAAGTTAGATCAAAACTTAAATCTTATGTGATTATGCAAGATGTTGAAGTCATTTCCTTAAAGGAGATAGGTGTAAGTGAAAAAGAAATAACTGAAGATAGAGCTAATAATCAGTTTAAGAATCCTGAATTAGCATTGCTCGCTTATCAATTAGAACATCAAATTCGCTCTTTATTTCAATCTGCTTACGAGAGTTATAATAATATGAGGCAAATCTCTACTCATTCACTTAGTGAAAAGAATTTTGATCAGATATATATGGTTTTTCAGGAAGGCCTTAAAGAGATCGCTTCAGAAAATTTGATGAACCAAAATTTGAAGCGTCTTAGAGATTATTATGAATTCGGTGAGGGTGAAGTTAGCTTTCCAACCCATGAAGTTGTTGAGCGAGTAAAGTTGCTAAAAAGAACTAGCAATACTGCAACGATTAGTTTGAACATTACTAAATTTTTCCCAAAAAGAGAATGGACTGGGGAAGCTTATTGTAATACTTTTGATTATGTTGTTGATTTGGTGAAGGAAAATGGATGTTGGAAGGTGAAAAATATAAACGGTGAATAATTTATTTCCTAAATTTATTAAGGGGGTTGTTATATTGGTAAAGAATAAAAGGATGTCATTAAGAATTTTAGGACTTATATCATTAAGGTTATAAGTTTAGTATTTCGACTTTAAAGAAAGGAGTTTCATTCAATATGAACAAATCTCAAAGTGTAGTAGTACATAATGAAACGGAGCTATATCTTACTATCATTAAACTGATGAAGCCAATTACCATAAAGCCTATGGATGGAAAGGTAGGTTCAGAGATTACGTTAAATGAAATGGAGTGTCGTGGTTTACTTACACCACCAGGGGTGAATCAATGTCAGTGTTGTGAAGGAGAACTCTTACCGGAATATCCTTTTATAGTAGAAGAAAAACCCGAATAATAGATGAACAGAAAAAGGAGTCGATAATATATGAAGTATCGTATTGAAGGAGATAACTTACCTGTAGTAATTTGTGAATTAGAGCCTGGTGAAATTCTTTTCACCGAAAGTGGTGGGATGTCTTGGATGACCAAGAATATTCAGATGGAGACAAATATGGAGGGCGGATTGTTAGGAGGCCTAATGCGTACTTTTTCTGGAGAAAGTTTGTTTATGGTCACATATACCTGCAAAAGAGAGAAAGGTGAGATTGCTTTTGCATCTTCTATGCCAGGGCATATTATTGATTTGGAATTGGCATCAGGAGAATCTATCATCTGTCAAAAAAGTGCCTTTTTATGTGCCGAGCGAAGTGTGAAATTGGAGAGTTATTTTAAAAAACGTTTGGGTGCAGGATTATTTGGTGGTGAGGGATTTATTTTGCAAAAATTGACTGGCCCGGGTAAAGTATTTCTTGAAATGGATGGAAGTATAGTTAAACGTGAGTTAGCTCGTGGGGAGATTCTTAAAGTTGATACAGGTCATGTAGGGGCATTTTCGCCTAATGTTAGATTTGACATTAGTACAGTTAAAGGTTTTAAAAATATTTTCTTTGGAGGCGAAGGGCTTTTCCTTACAGAATTAGAAGGCCCAGGAGTAGTATGGTTGCAGACTATGCCGATTGAAAATGTCGCCAGAAGACTAATTCCTTTATTGCCTAAATCTAAGGATTAATATGTATTTCTTTTGAAATGTAGACTGATAATATGCCCTAAACCTGAAAAGGTTATGGGTTTTTTATTACTACCATAAAATTAAACTTTGAAAAATGTAGGAAAAACGAGTAACTTCTTAAATTTCAGAGAGGAAAATCTAAAGTTACGCCGAATACTATTAAATATAGCCGAAATTCACCAATTTTTCAGATAATATTTCTTTTTTTGATATAGAAGGGAGTTTACATAATGATATTACGTGACCCTATTCATGGGGATATTTCTTTTACTGAAAGAGAAATACAGATAATTGATACCTATGAAGTTCAACGTCTTCGGGGATTGCGTCAGTTGGGAGCTGCAAATTTAGTTTATCCTGGATGTGTACATACCCGGTTTGAACATTCTCTGGGGACTGCTTATACTGCTAAGAAAATATTACAATCCCTTCGTTGGAATGGACATCCTGTGGATGATGAGATTGAAGAGATTATTACAATTGCTGCAATTTTACATGATATAACTCACCTGCCTTATGGTCATACATTAGAGGATGAACGTCAGATTTTTCCTCGTCACGATTCTGGTAGTCGATATAAAAAATTAATAGATGAAGGTGAAGCTGGTCAGGTATTACGGAAACTTGGACTAAAAGAAAAAATTATGGAGATGCTGACTGGTGATGGGAACTCGAAATATTTTCCTTATTGGGCCAAGGAAGTGATTAGCAGTACGTTAGATGCTGATGTTTTGGATTATTTGAAGCGTGATGCATATTTTGCGGGGCTGGCCCATGATTATGATGAGAGAGTATTTAGTTATTTTACTATTATTGATGATCGTTTAGGTTTAAATATGGTCAAACATGGTTTAGATCGACTGGATGCACGCTCAGAAATTTTACATCTTCTTAGGTTTAGATATTTTATGATGGAAAGAGTTTATACTCATCACACTAAAATCATTGCTGGTGCAATGATTGCAAAAGCTGTAGAGATTGCAGTTGAATATGGACTTCGAGAAGATGATCTATTATATGCGAATGATTATACATTGTTAGAAAAACTAAACCAAATTGGACAAGAGCAGGGAGACAAAAATATTATTGATCTTGTTCGTCGTTTTGGGTCTCGAAATCTTTTGAAACGTGCTTATGTATTATCGACTGGCCAATTAGGTCCAAGGGATCGACAAAAACTTATAAATACTTATAGTGGCTCTAGTGGAGAACGTCGGAAGATAGAAGAAGAGCTTGCAAAAGAGTTGGGTGTATCTTTAGCTGAAGTAGTGATTTATTGTCCAAGTGAATGGGTGATGAAAGAATCTGCTGCTCTCGTGAAAACAAGTTTGGGTGTACATCGCTTGAATCAACCTCTACTAAATCCACCTATTGATGTAAAAGTGTTGGAAGATCAGTATGAGCACCTATGGAGGTTTTATGTTTGTGTACCTAGTGAAGTGCTCACTCAAACAGGAAAATTATGTGATAAAATTTTCAAACATGATAATGAATATAGACCGTGTTTTACATAATTCTTTATTTATGGGTATTTAAACTAGTTTAAAAATGTTTTTTTAACAATACGCGTATATATGTTTTTTGAAATTATAGAAAAAAATAATAAGAAGCAATATTAAAAAAAAAATAAAAGAAGTCGGTTTGTGGGAGGAAAATTGGAAATATTAGCGAAGTTAGGTTATATAGGCAAAGTGACAAAGGTTAAGTTAAATAGGAAAATATATATTACATTAAAAAATTTAAATAGTAAGTTAAAAATTATCTATTATATTAGAATATTGAGTTAGGTGGTGATCTTATATAGTAAATATTTTTTTAAAAAGTTTAGTCGAAAAATAAATAAAAACTGAAGGGAGAATTGTTTAATGCTGAAAAAAATGAGTGTGTTGTTATGTGTGTTCTTATTTTTAGTTATGTTGAGTAATGGGGTCTTAGCAAGTAATGAATTAAAAATTTTAAACTGGCCTGTATATTTTAATATGGAAGTTATTGAAGATTTTGAGGAAGAATATAATGTAGATGTAACCGTTACTGAGTATGGAAGTTCTGAGGAATTAAATGGATATTTAGAATCTGATGATTATGATATAATTATTACTGCAGAATTTGTATTAACTGAATTGATTGCAAATGGAATGTTGGAATCTTTAGATAAGTCTAAGATTTCTAATTTTAATAACTTGAACCCTTGGTTTACAAATCTTTCTTTCGATAGAGGAAATAAATATACAATACCATATACATATCTTTTTGTTGGTTTGGCGTATAATGCAGACAAATTTAGTAGTGAAGAGGTAAGCCTGCAAACTGTTTTTGAGCCAGGTCCAGAATTAAAAGGAAGAATACATTTTTATCCAGATTCAAGAATCGTTACTGCTATGGCTATGAGATATATTGGAAAATCGATAAATAGTACCAATGATGAAGATTTAGAATTAGCTCAGATGTTGCTAGCAAACTTGAAACAAAACGCAGTTTCTGGTGCTTGGAACTTAGAACATTCAGTTGATGATGCAACTCTTTCATTGGCTAATGGTGACGCCGATGTCGCAATCACTTTTGCTTCAGAAAATATGGCTAAGGCTTTGTTAGCGGCTTATGAAGTAGAAGGTAATATTAAGTGTAAACTGCCAGAAAGTGGTGGTTATGTTGGGACAGATAATATGATGATAGTGAAAGATGCTCCAAATATAGATTTAGCTTACAAGTTTATTGATTTTTTACTTGAACCTGAGAATGCTGTTGAAAATGTTATTACAATTGGTTTACCTATGCCTGTAAACGGTGTTCAAGAATTATTACCTAATGAATTAAAGGATGATGACACACTTTATCCACCTGCTGAATTACTTAAAAAATTCGAAACTTTTGAACCTATTTCTGGTGAAGAATATGAACTTTATGTTGAATTATGGAATAATGTAAAATAAATTTAATTTAATAACAAACAGTTGGGGGGGGGCTTAGTGAGCATTAAGCAAAAATTAGTCGTTTTATTTTTAATCTTGACTTTACTTCCTATGGGTATAATTGCGGTTTATTCGATATCTACTTCTACTGTAGCTTTAAAAGAAAGTGGAACATTATTTTTGGAAGCTAAATTAGAAGCTTTTGCACAAATAGTAATTCAAGAAGTAGGGGGTAGAAATCTATCAGCTTTTTTGCAAAAAGTTGTACTTAAAAATTTGGCTGATAGAGCCAAAGAAGAAAAATATTTTAAAAATGGATATCTAAGAATTATAAAAAGAGATGGAACTGTAGTTTATGATCCTGATGAGAGCTTGGTTGATAATAATTTAGTAGAAGAATCATTTGTTGCAAGTGCTCTGGAACAAAAAGAGGGTTATTACCATTTTGTTGACGAAGGGATTCATTACGAAGGTAATTTATCCTATAATGAAGATTTAGAAATACTTCTATGGGCTTTAGTTCCTAGAAATGAAGTATATGAAGTAGCAAATAAAATGAAAACTAATATTCTTTGGAGTATTCTTGCTGTGGGAGTTATTATTAGTATTATTGGTTTACTTGTTGCAAATTCAATTTCTAATCCACTTAAAAAAGTTGTAGGTGATGTAACACATATTGCTGAAAATCTGGATTTTACTTCTTTAACTATTAAGGAATACGAAAATCGTAAAGATGAAATTGGAGTTTTGGCAAACTCAGTTACGAAACTTGTAGAAAATTGGACTGTTATACTTGAAAAAGCAAAGGTAACTTCAAAAAATTTACTTGAATCAGGCGCTCAATTAGCAGAAGCATCCGAAGATTCTTCTGCTGCTTCTGAAGAGATTTCTGCTTCTATTGAAGAAGTTGCTACCAGAGCGAATGATCAAACAAATTTCTTAAATCAAACTAAAGATGCAATAAATCAGTTGGTTCGTAATTTAAGTGATTCTTCAAGAGTTGGCGAAGATGCTCTTAGTCTAGCCTCGACTACTCTTGAAACTGCGTCAATGGGTCAAAAATCTATAAATGCTGTTGTGACTCAGATGAACAATATTAATTTAGTTATAGGGCAAATTTCTGAAGTTGTTGAGAGTTTAGTTTTAAAATCAAATAAGATTGGTGAAATTGTGAATTTGATTGATAGTATTGCTAATCAAACGCAACTGTTAGCCTTAAATGCTGCTATTGAAGCTGCACGAGCCGGTGAAGCTGGTAGAGGATTTAGTGTTGTCTCAGATGAAATTAAACAATTAGCTGAAGAATCAATGAAATCAGCGAATCAAATTAAAGGGTTAATTAATGAGATTCAGAATGAATCAAATAAAGCTAGTGAAGCGATGGATACTGGAAAACAAGAAGTTAAAACAGGTGTAAAAGTCGTGGATGAAGCTGGTAATTTATTTAACAAAATTACTACTGCATCTGCAACTAATTTAAAGGGTTCTGAACAAGCTAATAAGTCTTTGAAAGAAGCAATCAATAATGCAGATATAATTATTGATCGAATTCAAGAAGTTGCAGGTATTGCAGAGGAAACTGCTTCTTCTGCACAAGAAGTATCTGCATCAACTGAAGAACAAACTGCTACAATGGAACAGGTATCAGCCTCGGCGACAATTTTGAAAGAGATGGCGATAGAGTTACAAAAAATTGTTAGTCAATTTAAATTAGATTAGTTAGAGATAAGGACTTTTGGCACAATTTAACAGTTCTTATAAATTTTATTTTATTAACAATATACAAAACCCTCC
>JAGMES010000095.1 GCA_023128035.1 Halanaerobiales bacterium
AAGCCCCGATATTCAGCTTTAGCTGGACGAGTTCACTCTGAAGGTGAAAAGATTATAAACTTTCATTAATATAATTAGTTTTAAAATAGAGAGAATTGACTTATTGGGTCAGGTAATGTACAATGGAAATGTTGGTCTTTAATTGTGAAAATTCGTTAATGAATATATAAAGAAAGAGGTAGGAAGAAATGAGACGAGAGAACTTACGAAATATTGCTATTATAGCACACGTTGATCATGGAAAGACGACATTAGTAGATGGTATGTTTCGCCAAAGTGGTGTTTTTCGTGAAAATCAAAGAGTGCAAGAGCGAGTGATGGATTCGAATGATCTAGAGCGAGAACGTGGAATAACTATTTTATCTAAGAATACTGGAATTCAATATGGTGATGTTAAGATAAATATTGTAGATACTCCTGGACATGCTGATTTTGGTGGAGAGGTTGAACGGGTGTTGACAATGGTTGACGGCGTTTTGCTTTTAATTGATGCTTTTGAGGGTCCGATGCCTCAGACACGGTTTGTTTTGAAAAAAGCTTTAGAATTAAAATTAAAGCCAGTTATAGTTGTGAATAAAATGGATAGACCAGATGCACGTCCTCTTGAGGTCCTGGATTTGACTTATGATCTGTTTATAGATTTGGGCGCAGATGAAGAACAACTTGATTTTCCTGTAGTTTATGCTTCTGCTAAAAATAGTACTTCATCATTAGATATAGATGAAATAGGGACAAATCTAGAACCTCTCTTTAATGCAATTTTGGAGCATATACCTGCTCCTACTTTGGAAAATGATGGTCCTTTGCAAATGATCGTTTCTACTATTGATTACGATGATTATGTTGGAAGAATTGCTATAGGTAGAATAAATCGTGGTAGTATGACTGTTAATCAACAGGTCGCCTTGTGTAAGACAACTGGTGAGAAATTTCCAGGTAAGGTGGTACGGATATATAATTATCATGGTCTAAAAAGGCAGGAACAACAAGAGGCCTCATGGGGTGAAATTGTAGCAGTGGTCGGTATTGATGGTGTAAATATTGGAGATACGATTACAGCTATTGAATGCCCTGAACCATTGCCTTTTATTAAAATTGATGAGCCAACATTATCCATGGAATTTAGCGTTAATACTAGTCCTTTTTCAGGCCAAGAAGGGGACTATGTCACTTCTAGACAATTAAGAGCTCGTCTGACGCGTGAATTGGAAAGTAACGTAGCATTACGTGTAGAAGAGACAGATAGCCCAGATACTTTTAGAATTTCTGGTCGTGGTGAGTTGCATCTTTCTATTTTAATCGAAACCATGCGCCGTGAGGGATATGAAATCCAAGTTTCCAAGCCAAAAGTAATATTTAAGGTTATTGATGGTAAGAAACAAGAACCTTATGAGTTGGCTACCATTGACATTCCTGAAGAGTTTATTGGTGTAGTTATGGAGAAGATGGGTATTAGAAAAGGTGAATTGGTTAATATGAAATCTCAGAATCAGGGATATCTAAGATTAGAGTTTTTAATTCCAGCTCGTGGTTTGATTGGATATCGTTCAGAATTTTTGACTGATACAAAAGGAAATGGAATTTTAAATCATACTCATCATAGTTATGGTCAGATTAAAGGAGAAATGCTTGGTAGAAATCGTGGTTCTTTGGTTGCCTTAGAAATAGGAGAAGCCACAACTTACGGGATTTTTAACGCTCAAGGTCGAGGTGTAATCTTTGTAAAACCTGGTGTTAAGATTTATGAAGGAATGGTTATTGGAGAAAACACACGTGATTCTGATATGGTGGTCAATGTTTGTAAGAAAAAGAAGTTAGATAATATGCGAGCATCAGGCTCAGATGATAGTCTTGTCCTTTCTCCTCCACGCGAGATGAGTTTAGAGCAAGCACTTAATTTTATTGCAGATGATGAGTTGCTGGAAATTACCCCGAAGAATTTCAGGGTTCGTAAACGTTTATTAAGTGAGAAGGCAAGACGGCGGAGTTAAGGAATTGAATATGAATGATATGAAAGTCAGAATGCTGAAAAGTGTTTTGACTTTTTTTGTAAAAATTTTGTTTTAATGAAGGTAAATCTGATTTTTTGTTGAAAACAAATAGAAATCTAAAACTTTCAAAGTATTTTGGTTCAGTTTTTTCTCCTTCACAGACTATTAAAATTCGCGGTCTGCGATCTCTAGTAGCAACCTTTCTTTTTCTAAATAAATCGTCACTCCCCATTCTGTTCACTTGCCTCAATCTCATCTAAAACGAAATCAAAGTTCCCAATAAAAGGAATTGCGCCATATTTGCCCAAAAGATAGTCTTTGTTAAAAGTAGCATCCTTCCTGATCTTATATTCAACCAATGAATATAAATCTGTTGCTCCAAAATGATCTTTTTCAGTAAACCAGATTTGGTCTCTCCGAAAAACTTTGTTACTAAGGATATTAGTATCATGTGTAGTAAAAATTAATTGAGCATTTTTTGAGTTAGATTTTGACTGAAATAATTTTATAATAAAAAAAATCAACAATGGATGTAAACTTGAATCAAGTTCATCAATTAACAAAACTTTTCCGGAAAGCAAAGTGTCCAAAATCGGGCCTAAAAGAGAATATAAAATTTTTGTACCTTTTGATTCATTTACATCTAAATCAAATTTTTCATGTGAGACAAATTCGCCATATTCATTATATTTTTTGTAAAAGAAATTTACGTCTGTAACATTGGTTGGAAATTCAAAATGAACTTTTTTGTTATTTTCTTTAAACAATTCAAAAGTATTAACAACTTCTGAAGGTATATCATTGTCTACTATTTCAACATTGTCAATTCTAAGATCCGCTATTTGTAAACATTGTAAAATGGTTTTTTTCATTTTTTCATTTGATTTAAGTAATAGATTTGTTATACGCTGATTATTTTTATCATTATTATTAATAATATTAAACCTATTAAACCAGTTTAAAATTTTATTGGAAATTTCTCCATTAAACTGAGCTACAACTGATATAAAGAGTGCATTGTTTCTAGTTTTTTCTTCTAAGCCAATACTTTCTTTAAAATGTTTAGTAATACTGTACTCTGTTTTTTCTCTTTCAAAAAGCTTTACTTCTCTTATATTAGGTGTATAGAATAACCATTCACTTACGACTTCAGACGTAGTTACTTGAAAGCCATATCTATATTTAATATTTTTATAAATAAAGATAATTTCAAAAGAACTTGGTTCATTAACAGTTGAAGTATTTAATCTAAATGGTTCAACCCCGATAGATTCTTCTGCCATCATGTTTTTTGCAGAGTTTTTAATGAGGTCTTTCATAGCAAACATTGCTGCAAATAAATTGCTTTTTCCACTGGCATTAGCTCCATAAAGCACACTACTTTTAAGTAAACTAATTTTATCATTAAATTTAAAAGTGTGTGTATCAGTATATTCTTTTTTATTTGATGCAATCATGCTAAAAGTGACTGGGTCTTTAAAAGATAAGAAATTGGCAACACTAAATTCTAATAACATATTTTCACCTCCTATGATATATTATATCCTTTTATTTGCACTTTTAAAAGTGCTTTTTGTGATTTTTTCACAAAAAAATTAATTAAGTAACTATATTAGTAGAGATAACAGGTACATTATTTTCATAAATCTGATAAAAAATATTCCTCAAATAAAATTGAAGCTATCGATATACCTACCAACAGCTTCTTTAAGTATTTTCTAATTCTTAACTCTCAACTCTTAATTCTTAATTTTTTTTTTACCCCAACACATTATCCAAAAACATCATTATAACAAATCCAATCAGCAGAAAATGAGTTGCTATCTTCGAAGCAACACCTTGTTGGGTCTCAGGAATGATCTCAGAAGCTATAACAAAGAGCATTGCACCTGCTGCAAAAGCAAGACTCAAAGGTAAAAATGGTTTTGCAATGGAGACTAGACCTACACCTAAAAGTCCACCTATAGGCTCTACAAGACCTGTGGCGAGGGCGATAAGAAATGCTCGTGTTGGAGAAAAGCCTATTTTTACAAACGGTAAGGCGACTGCTAAGCCCTCTGGGATATTCTGTAGTCCTATTGCAATAGCTAAACTAACCCCATTTGCTATATTACCATCTCCAAAGCCAACACCTACAGCTAGACCTTCAGGGAAGTTATGTAAGGTGATTGCTATTGCAAATAGCCAAACTTTTTTTAAATTTTCTTTATCAGTAATAGTTTGAAGACTATTAGTTCCATGACCGTTTCCATTACCATTTAGACGGGAATTGGTCAAAAGGTTAGTATCAGGAAAAAATTTATCAAGTAAATCAAGAACAATACCTCCAATTAACATTCCTAATACGGTAATGCCTGCCCCTTTAACACCTCCGCCTCCAGCCTCAATTGCAGGTAGAATTAAGCTAAAGGAAGTGGCGGCTAACATAACACCTGCGGCGAAACCTAGAGAACAGTCTAGAAAGTTTTTAGAGAATTTACGCTTAAAAAAGATTGGGATTGCGCCAATTCCAGTCGCAAAACCTGTGGCTAAACTTGCTAAGAGTCCGAGCTGAATGAGACTTAAATTTTGAAGAAAGTCAAACATCGGTCTACCTCCTTTATAGTATCTTCTTCCCATAATATGTTACCTGAATTGGGTTTGTGAGAAAAAGGAATTAAAGGACATTTATCAGGCAAAACTAAAACAAAAATTGACATAGAAAAAAGACCAGTGCTATAATAATGAAGAGGTATAAGTTAAAGGAGGTTTTTTAAGGATGTCAGATGTAAGAGTACGTTTTGCCCCAAGTCCAACAGGTTATCTTCATGTTGGAAGTTTGCGTTCAGCATTGTATAACTATTTGTTGGCTAGAAAGAATGGTGGAAAAGTTATTTTACGGATTGAGGATACAGATAGGGAGCGGTTAGTAGAAGATGCCATTGAAAAGATGATTTCTACTTTTGAGCGTGTTAATATTAAATTTGATGAAGGGCCAGCTCAGGGTGGTGAGTATGGTCCATATATTCAATCCGAAAGATTTGGACTATATCCAAAGTATGCTAAGCAATTAGTAGAATCGGGTCATGCCTATTACTGCTTCTGTACAAAGGAAGATTTAGATGAGATGCGTAAAGGGCAGTTGGAAGCGAATTTACCAACAATGTATGATAAGCGTTGCTCAAAGCTTTCAAAAGAAGAAGTTGAAAGACGTCTTGCGGTAGGCGAGTCGCACGTAATTCGGTTGAATATCCCTAAAGGTCGAACCATATCTTATGATGATCTGGTTCATGGTACAACTAGTTTTGAATCAGATCTTGTAGATGATCAAGTTTTACTTAAATCAGATGGTTTCCCTACATACCATATGGCAGTTGTTGTTGATGACCATCATATGGGAATTTCCCATGTTCTTAGAGCTGATGAATGGATTATCAGTACAGCAAAACATATTTTGCTGTATGAAGCTTTGGGTTGGGAACCGCCAAAATTTGCTCATATTCCGCTGCTAGTTAATGCAGATGGTAAAAAATTGAGCAAGCGTGATGGAGATGTGGCAGTAGAAGATTACTTGAAAAAAGGTTTTCTGCCAGAAGCTTTAATTAACTATCTAGCCTTATTAGGTTGGAATCCAGGTACTGATGAAGAATTCTTTACATTAGAAGAGTTAGAGGAACGGTTCTCTTTAGATCGGGTTAATGATTCTCCTGGCGTTTTTGATGTAGAAAAATTAAAATGGATGAATGGTAAGTATATCCGTGCAAAAGAAATGGATGAACTTGCAGAATTGGTCAAGCCTTATGTTCTTGATGCTTCGCGTGCACGCGCTATTGCTATTCCTGAAGATGAACAACGATTTAAATGGATGATTGAAGCAATCTATCAGGACTTAGATTATCTGGCTCAAGTTCCTGAAAAGCTGGAAATTTTCTATAGAGATAATTTTGAGGTTACTGATACAGATTCTTTAGAAATGCTTCGACTGGATTCTTCAAAGAAGCTATTTAGCATTTTAAAAGAAAAGCTTGGTGAAGTTGAGAAGGTTAATCCAGATGATTTTAAAGCTATGCTTAAAGCTTCTGGAAAGGAAGCAGGAGCGAAGGGCAAATTGCTCTTTATGCCTACACGTCTTGCTCTTACTGGTGAGCAACACGGGCCAGATTTAATGCTCTTATGCTGTGGTCTAGGTAAGGATAAGATGATTGAGCTTTTAAATAGATGGGTGTGAGTTGAAAAAAGGAACCCCTTGTCACAAGGGGTTCCTTTTTAAAATCCAAAAAACTTATCTAAAAGACTAGTCTTCTCTCGAGGTTTAATCAGATGTATTCCCTCAATCTCTACATTTGCCTCTTCCAAAATCAACTTAAGCTCTAGTTTCATCTCTGGGTCAATTCTAATCACTTCACCACAGTTAGAGGTAAGTTCCCTTGGAATAGGAGCTAAAGGGATTTTATAATTTTTTTCTTTAAGAGCCTTTTCTGCTTTTAGAGCATGATAGGTTGAGGGAAAAGTAAATACTAGATATTCTTTTGACATTTATTTTTTCTCCTAAACAGTTTTAGCAACTGAAGAATTTTTTTGATTTTTTCTAGTCCGATATGCTTCTGTAAAGAAATATCCTGTTATAAGCACTGTAACTAAACCGATGAGCACAGCTATTTGACCGTTTGAAGTAACACCTTTACCACTACCAGCAAGACCAAAATTGTGAGAGAATCCTGCTCCTAAAATCATACCAATAACTACAATTGCATTATCTAAATTACCATCAGCAGATCTCATTAATTGACGTAATGGACAACCACCTGCTAAAATTGCACAGATACCTACTAAAGCCATGCCTAAGAATGACCAGAGATGATCACTATGAGCTCCAGGTTGACCAGTAAATCCTAATTTAAATTGACCGAATAGTATATTAAAGATTAGAGCAGATGCAAAGAGAGCAATATAACCCTGAAAGAGTTGAGATCCTTTGCCTAGCATCATATCACGATATCCTCCAGCAAAACAGAAACCTGAACGTTGAGCTAAAAAGCCTACAATGAGACCAGCAATAAGGGTGATTACGATTGGTGTAGTCATAGCTCCAGGGCCAGCTTGACTAAAAGCGATAAAAGCAGGTCTGATCAGAAGAAATACTAATAAGCCTACCATTAACGATGGCAAGATCCACCCACTTACCTGAGTTTCAGAAGGAGTTGGTTTACCCAGAGTAAAACCTTTTTTAAGATAGAAGGTTCCAATAGCTGCACCAAAAATAAAACCTAAAAGACCAGCGATAGCATTTAAATCACCACCAGCAAGACGTAAAACAGCACGGAGAGGACAACCTAAAAATACTAAAGCACCAATCATCATAAATACACCATAAAGAAGACGAAGCATACTATCAGAACTACCACGAGTTTTGAATTCTTTAAATTTTAACACAGCAAAAAATGCGCCCAAAACCAGACCGATAATTTCAGGTCGGATATATTGAACAGGGCCAGCAGTGTGTAACTTGACTGCACCCGCTATATCCCTAAGAAAACAGGCAATACAAAAGCCCATGTTTCCTGGGTTTCCAAATTTGACCAATAACGCTCCTAAAAATCCGATGATGACACCTGTTAAGATAATTAACTTATGACGCTTATCCATTTTTGAAACAACCTCCTCTAAAATGTTCAATATTTATTTCCCTTCAAAATATATATTCTAAATCAATTATAAAATTCCTTTATAATAAGAATAATTTTTTTTAATACTCTAATGAAAGAGAAAAATTGATGCAAGATTATCATTATTTTCCCTTAAGGACTTGTAAAATGTTCTTAAATTAGTTACACTTAAATAATGATAAATTTTTGTTTGCTATAGAAGTATAGGAGGGATAGATACATGCAAGACTTCAAAAGAGAAATGGCCTTATTATTGGCAGAAAAATTACCTGAAGGATTAGAACTGGATTTGGAGAAGTTGATTGAGATTCCACCAAATCCTGAGATGGGGGATTATGCATTCCCATGTTTTCAGTTAGCGAAACACTTACGGAAGAGCCCTGTTAAGATTGCGGAAGAGTTAGTTGCAAATCTTGAAGCAAAGGGCCTTGTATCTGAAGTTCGTCAACTTCAGGGATATGTTAACTTTTTTGTTAACAAAGAAGTATTGGTGCGTGATGTCTTAGAACAAGTTTTTGCTCAAACAGAAAGTTATGGTGTACAAAATATTGGAGCCAATCAGACAGTTGTAATTGACTTTTCATCACCTAATATCGCTAAACCTTTCAATATTGGTCATTTGCGTTCCACAGTAATTGGTGGAGCATTGAAAAATATTTTTAAATATCTTGGATATAATGTACAGGGAATCAATTTCTTAGGAGATTGGGGAACCCAGTTTGGTAAAGTAATCTGCGCATACAAGCTTTGGAGTGATGAGATTGATCTTGATAAGGATCCAATTAAAGAGATTTTAAAGCTATATGTTAAGTTCCATGAAGAGGCGGAAAAAGATCCAACTTTAGATGATAAGGCTAGAGAATGGTTTAAACGTTTGGAAAAAGATGATCCTGACGCCAAGAAATTATGGAAATATTTCCGGCAGATTACTATAGAAGATTTAATTGAAGTTTATGAGAGAATGGGTATTGAGTTTGATGAATATTCTGGAGAGAGTTTTTACTTTAAAAAAGCTGAGGAAGTTGCCAATCGTTTAGAAGAGATGGGCTTATTAGAGGAAAGTGAAGGGGCGATGATTGTTGATTTAAGTGAATATGATATGCCACCATTTTTAGCGAAGAAAAGTGATGGTACAACCCTTTATGCATCTCGAGATTTAGCGGCGGCTATTGACCGCTACGAAAGATTTGACTTTGCGAAATCTCTTTATGTTGTTGGTCAAGAACAATCATTGCATTTGAAACAAGTATTTAAAGTTTTAGAATTAATGGGTTATGACTGGTTTGAACGTTGTACCCATATACCTTTTGGTCTCTATCTCTTCAGTGGTGAAAAGATGTCAACCCGGAAGGGAAGAGTAATCTTTTTAGAAGATGTACTTAATGATGCTGTTAAAGGGGTAAGAAAGGTTATTGAAGAGAAGAATCCTGGCTTACAAGATAAGGATGAGGTCGCCGAAATGGTTGGAGTTGGTGCTGTACTTTTCGCTGACTTAAAAAATACTCGGATTAAGGATGTACAATTTGATTATGCTAAAATTCTCTCCTTTGAAGGTGAAACAGGACCTTATCTGCAATATACCCATGCTCGAATCTCTAGTCTTTTGAGAAAAGGTGCAGAGATCGGCGCTTTGGATAAGATTGATTATGGATTATTGAAAGAACCAGCAGAATTGGCGGCTATTAAATCAGTTGGTCAGTTCCCTGCTAAAATACAGGAAGCGGCCGATAGATTAGAACCATCTGTGATTGCAAAATACTTAATCAGTTTAGCTGCTGATTTTAATACATTCTATAGCGCCCATCGAGTGATTACAGATGATATTGAGTTAAGTAAAGCTAGATTGGCACTGGCTTTAGCGGTGAAGATAACTTTAAGAAATGGACTCAGATTGTTAGGATTGAACGCTCCAAGTAAGATGTAGATATTTTAAATAAAAGCGTCTTAAGGTCTAAAAATTTAGATTTTTAGACCTTTTTTAAAATTGTATAAGTTTTGTAGAACGGATCTGTGATTGCGAATTAGTTTAAGATTGCTTGATATAAAAGCTCTGTAAAAATGTAAAATATAATATATTCTTTATTATAGGCTATTGGGCTAATGCTCAATAGCCTATTTTTTTAATAAAAAATTATCTGAGTAATAATTATGTTATAGCAACATACAATTAAGACGGGAGATCAATAAAAAATAATAAATTTTTACTTAGTTAATAAAATGTAATACAAAAATAATAAATTAAGAATAATAAGAAGAAAAAACCATATATATCATTAGAAACATACAAGATTTAAGAAATTGTGGGGTGTCTTTATGAAAAAAAGGTGTTTGATCATGTTTGTGTTCTTACTTGGATTTTTATTAGTGATACCAGGTGAAATAATATCATCAAATCATGATTGTGGAACTTTGCATTTGAACTTTGGGAAAATAACTGCTCCAAGTGAAAAAGAAGGGCAGATTGTATTGTATTTTCCGCTTTACGGAAATTCAGTAGAATCTCTAGAAATCTGGGGGGATGAAGATTTTTGCTGTCAGGGGCAAAAAAGTACTATTCCAATAAGTCGAATGAAGTTTGAAATTAATAATCAAATCCGGGAAATCAGCTCTGATATAGCAAAAATGAATTTGAATAAGGCGAAAAATAAGATTGAGAACCAACAATTAGCTTTACCATTTCTCATTAAAATACATCCAGGAGATTTGCCTGGCATTTATGAAACGACATTGCATATTCGAGAAGTACATAATGGGAATAATGCATCTGGTCATACTTTTGATGTTAAAGTAACTTTAGAGGTTGGTTCGTGGATCAATTTAAGTTATGAGCCAGATATTCTTAAAGTGGATTTAGCTGATTTTGAAATGAAAAATGTTAAGAATAGTAAACCTCTTATTATTAAAATAGCTTCTAATACGAAATGGAAACTTTATGGTAAGTTGTATGATGCCAACTTAGAAGGACTAACAAATTTTAAAATTGATCCATCATTTGGTAATGATTATATAGTAATCAACCCTTGTGGGGTTTCTCTATCGAGTGAACTAGTACATCTAGCTGATGGATTTAGCACTGGAGGAATCGAATTAGATATAAAAAGCAGTCTTAAAATTATAGATTTTACAAAGTTAAAATCAGGTGGCTTTGATTTTAATATATATTTTAATGCTATTGAGGATTTTGACTACTAATTTGAATACATATCCGGTGGTTAGGCGCGACTATCGGGCTGTAGATAAAGTATATAACTACAAGGAGGAGAAATGTAATGAAGAAAATTTTGATTATGTTATTCTTAATTGCTTCTATGGTATTTTCTGGGGCGGTATTTGCTGATGATTTTGCTCCATTTGAAGACTGGTTCCTAGGTTATGAAGATCTCCAAGATGATGGAATTGAAGTTGATTTTGTCCCTGGGGAATACATTATTGACGGTATAAATAGAAGTGAATTTTATCTTGATGAAAACAAACTTCCGATTAAAGATGAGTTAATTCCAGAACGGCAAGATGTAAGTGTTAATGTTGAGGTAAAAGCTTATATACCTTGCTATCTCTGGATGGAGGTTACAGGTAATGGTGGGCAAACTACAATTGAAAGTTTTGGCCCTGGTGAAGGTGGTATAGGTTCAGCAAGTGGAATGGATACACCATACATGTATTTTGATAATGAGATGGGTGGATTTGTGAATGAAGACTGGTATTCAATTGGTTATGGTAGAAATGCTGAAATAAGACCATTTGATCCAAGTGACTCAACTGATCCAGCAAGATATATTCAAGCATGTGATATATTCAGAGTTAATCTTTGGTCAAATGATGCTTATACATATCAAGTGGAATCAGAGCCTCTTATAGATGTAGATGTTCCAGAAGGAGTTTATTATTTAGATTTACAGATGAGAACAGCTTTAAATGGAACAACCTGGGAGCCTATTACACACTCTTTTGCTGAGTTCTCAGAAGTCAATTTTGGTGATTACGATCCTTTAATATCTTTGGAAGCATATCATCAGTTTAGAGTACCTTATGATATAAATACTCCTCATGGAAAATATGAAGGAACTGTTATATTTAGAGCATATACAATCTAGTGTACTTCTGAAATAAATATTAAAGGGCTGGTTAACGCGCCACCAGCCCTTTATCTTATAATAATCATAAATTAAGGAGGAAAAATGATGCGTTACTGCACTAAAATAAAACTTTCGTTTCTCTTTCTAACATTTTGGATTCTTATTTGTTCAAATTTAGTAAATGCTTCAACTTACATTGAACCCAGTAGATTTATCCTTCACTTAGAGCCTGGGGCAAAGATGAGTGACTCCATTAAAGTTACTAATATGAGTAATAATGAGATAGAGGTTAGAGCAGTATTATATGATTGGAAATTAGATGAAAAAGATGAACTAGTTACGTATAGTAGTAATACACGTCAGGATACTTTATATGGTTTAATTAAGTTTAATCCCCGTCAATTTAAACTTGCGCCTGGAGAAACTCAAATTGTTCGATTTACTGTAAAGGCTCCTCAAGAAGGTTTTGATATTGAAAGAAAAGGAATAGTATTTTTTGAACAGGAGAGTGTTGTTGAACAGGACGGAGTTGGGGTCAATGTTCTTTCTCAAATTGGAACAACTATTTATACAATGCCAAGTGCTGCAAAATCTTCATTTTGCCTGGCAAAAGCAGAAGTCTATATACCAGAAGAAGGGATTTCTCTTGGAGTACTACTTATAGGAAATGAAGGGAATGTGCATGTACGGTATCATGTAAAGTATAAAATCAGTAATGAAGATGGGAAAATATTAGATGAGGGAACTGTGGCAGAAAAAGTTATTTTGCCAGAAGATCGTCGATTAGTAACATTTCCAATTACACCTAATCTTCCAATAGGTAGATATAATCTATTACTTGAGATTGCATTTGATGGTACCAATAAGAAGCTTGTCCATACTGTACCTTTTGATGTCAAAGGTCAGGAGTGATAAATATGCTCACTTTAATGAAAACCAAAATTAATAAAATCATATTACTATTTTTAATAATGATAATGGTTTCTATAAACTATCAAATATCTTTAGCGTTTGATTTAGAAACAAGCATTATATCTCTTGCAATTAGCTCAAATGAAAAATTAATAAAAACAGACCCTTTTTTTGAGTTATTGGACATGGGAGACTACTTACTTGTACCTTTAAATGCTTTAACTGAATATCTTGACTTAAGTGTAATTTATCAAAGAGAAACTAATATTGTTAGTGTAACACATGCAGATACTCAAAGAAATGTTGATATAGATATAGAAAATGGAATTTATTTAGATCATGTTGAATGGGCTAACGAACCACCAGTAGTTTTGGAAGGAGAATTCTATGTAACGACTTCTTTAATAGAGTATCTAGCTGATGTAAGATTTGAGTGGAATTCAAAATATCAGGAATTAACTATGATTGGATCATGGTTTTCTGACGAAGAAGAGGCTCAATCTTTAAATCAATCCTCTAATCTTGATACTGGAAGTCTAAAATCAGAGACAGTTTTAACTCCTACTGTTGTTGGTAAGGCTTTTTCCTTGGGATCTATTCAATATAAAATGGTTTGGGAAAATCGTAAAAGTGATTTAGAATCATGGCAGAAAAATGGTAATCTAGTTTTAAATATACATGGGAGAGCAGGAGACTGGGAGCTTTCGTTAGGTGGAGAAACTGATTTAACTGCTGATGATCAGGAGATAATATTATCCTACTTAAATGCTGAATATAACAAAAATAATCATCTAATTATTTTAGGAGATAAAAAGATTGATTTTGATAAAACTGTGGGATCACAATCTTTACGTGGTTTATATTATAGTTTTCCGGATAAGCGTTTTAGTAAATTGGTCGCTTATACATCAATTTCGGGAGCAGTGGAAATAGGTGATAAGGTATCTTTATATGTGAATGAGAAGTTAAGAGAAGAAATAAGTGCTACAGAAGAGTTTTATACATTTACTCATGTTCCACTTAATATTAAAAGAATAAACTTAATTCGAGTTACTATAGAAAAAAATACTGGTGAAAAGTATGATATTATAAAAAAAATAGCTGCAAGCGCCAGAATATTAGAAGTAGGTGTAAAGGAGGTAACAGCAGCTTTAGGGGCTTATCGTGATCCTAACACAGATAATTACGAAGGTCAGATGGTAGGTGTGAAAACTGATTTAGCTCTAACAGAATCAATTTCAATGAATTTAGTAACAGCATGTAAACAATCATATGAGAATAAAGAGTCTTTAATATATGGTTCGGATCTTGGATTAGCCTTCAGACTAGGGGAAAAAACAATTATCACTCTGGATTGGGTAATTGGTGGAGAGAGTGATAATCTATTTCATGGAGTGAATTCAACATTACTGTATTGTCTTGAAAATGGATATATTGAATCTTTAGTTTTTTATGTACCAGAAGATGTATCAAAAGGTGTTCAAATACCTGTTGGTCAAGGTGTTGGGTTAGTTGGGGTTTGGGATTTGCCAAAAAATTGGGAGATAAAAATTCAAGGTGATTTATGGAGACCGATTTTAGGAATGGAACTTTTATCTTTGAATAGGGGACAATTAGCTTTAACCAAAAGATGGGGTGAATATTTAGATAATTCGGTCTCTCTGGTAGGAAAAATAGAAGAAAAGGAAATTCTTACAGAAAATTTTATTGAGGAAAACATAGAGGAAATTGAGAAAATTATTGAGCTCGTCAAAGAAACAGGAGTTATATATGAACATAGACATAAAAGAGATGAATTTTTTGAAAAAGGAAAAGTATCATTTGTAATAAGTGGTATTACAAATGATAATCAGTCTTATCAATTTAAAATTATCGATATAGAGCAAGATATTTCTAAACTTTTTTCCAAATATTTTCTAGCTTCTGCATCAATAGGAGCTTCCAGTAGATGGTTTAATAATAATTTTCTAGAAGGAAATTTTGCCATAACATCTCAAGCTAAATGGGGAATAAAAAATATCTGGGTTTCTGGAATTGGAACTATAAAAGGGATAAGTAATCAATATTCCGATTATAAGTATGATTTAGAAGAGATTGATCTTGGTTTCATAGTTCAACATTATTTTAATGAAAATAATATTGTGTACTTAAATTTCGATCATGTATGGAAGAACTATGCAGACTTTAACTACACAAAAGGTGAATTTGGAACGATTCATAGATGGGAAGATGGAAAAGGAAAATTATCATGCAATATAGGTTATGTTTCATCTATAGATGAAAGAAAATATCCTCAATGGTCTGCTAAAATAGATATCGAAAGAATATTATCTAGAGATATGAAGATTAATGTGACAGCTGAACAGTTATATGATACGCTATGGGATAGTGATCCTGAACATGTTTTTTTAGTAACTTTATCACATGCTTTAGGGTTTACTTCTGAAACTAATCAAGGGCAACAATATTCAGGTAACGAACATGTTTCTTTTATCGGTGGTATAGTTTATTTAGATGCAAATGGGAATGGTATAATGGATAATGATGAAAAGAGACTTTCTGGTATAAAGATGGCTCTTGATGGTAGAAGAACTGAGACTAATCAACTGGGAGAATTTAGATTTGATTATGTTGAACCTGGTATATATAGAGTTGGTTTTGATTTAAAATCTCTGGATGCAGATTATACTCCAGTTTTAGATGAAGAGATTGTTAAAATACGAGAGAATGAAAATATATTCTTGCATTATGGTCTTACAATAAATGGATCTATCTCTGGGAAAGTATTTATTGATAAAAATGCTAATGGAAAGATGGATGATGATGAAGAGGCTTTACAATGGGTTGGTATTTGTCTGAATGATAACGAAAAGAGCGTATATACAGGAAAAGATGGAACTTTTTATTTGGAAAATTTACCATTAGGCACGCATGTAATAAAAATTCTTAGAGAGACGTTGCCTTTCAATATGGTAGTAAGTCATGGCGAATTATTTGAATTTCAGATTGCTGAAGAATTTCTGGATATAGAAGGTTTACTAATACCAGCAGTTTATAAGTTTGTAGAATAATTGATATGTTAACTTTTTGAAAACCCTGAAAAGTATGTACAGGGTTTTTTATTTTTTTGAGATATTTTTTTAGAAATTGGAGATGATATTAAAGCGAAAGGAGGAAAAAAGATGAAAAAATATATTATCTTTTTAACATTGCTGTTACTAATATTAGTAAAAATTCCTGTTATAGCAGCCGAAACGAAAGTTGGGTTTGGCGGTGATTGGGAAATAGGTTCTCAACTTAAAGTTAATATGTTGACAGGGGTATTTGTAGATGAAAAAAAGCAATATGATTATTGGGTTAGAGGAAATTTATTATATGTCCCTATAGATCAAAATGGAATACATGGCTTTTTAACCTTAGAAAAGCGAGGTTCATTTTCTGACATATGCTTGGGATATATTAATCCTTTTAACGAAAAATTGGATTTGGAAGTTGGTGTAAATTGGACTAAAAAAGAGAATAAAACAACTGAAAAGTTTATAGTTAATGGAAATTGGAACACAACATATGGAACTGTATTTTTAGGCGGAAAGTTGGGTTTAAATGGAGAAGAAATAACTCTGAAGTATTTTAGACCATATGAAAAGCATCTTCATAATAAGCTAATATTAAAAGGAAATGTGGGTTTACAACATTTGTGGGAAAGAGAAGGTAGAGAAATAAGTATTCCATTGAGAGCGAAAGGGATT
>JAGMES010000096.1 GCA_023128035.1 Halanaerobiales bacterium
TCCAGCCAGCTTAAAAACCAAATCAATTTGCATTATAGTTCATCTCCTTTGATCTTTTGAGTTAAGACTCCCACTTCTATAAGTGGTGGGAATTGTTTTTAATCTTCAGTGGAGGTAGAATCCCCTACTGAAGCCCCGATGTTCAGCTTTAGCTGGACGAGTTCACTAATTAGTATAAAAGAATTACCAGAGCTATCCCTGTTAAAATGCCTACATAATTCCACATCTTGCTCATTTTTTCTTCTTCTACTCTAGCTATCATTTCTAATTGTTCTAAACGTTTTTGTGCAACCTTCAAATGACGAATCTGATCTGTATCATTAGATACACCTAAAGCATGACCATATTGTCGAAGCACTTCCCAATCTTCAGCTTTTAAACAAAAATTACCCATTGAATTTTGGATAACTTTTTGCCATGTCTGATCAGCAGTCAAACCATCGAAAGTTTGTAATTTTTGATGATACAGTGCAAAGAAACCTTTATGAGGGTGTGGGGTAATTTGAGATAATTTTTTTATCGCATTTGGTAACAATACTTGGCCATATGCAATCTCTGTCTCTAGCATATGTAAGGCAATGTAAAATTCTTGAAGTTCTTTAGTTCGTTGAATATATTGATACCCCATTAATTTTCCACCAATCAAACCAGATAGGATAATAATTAAACTTCCTATCATCTTAACCATAAAAAACTCTCTCCTTCACATCCAAATAGTTTACACTTAAGGGTATGTTACTAAGATTCTCATCAAATATTTTTTCAATAGTTCCTGCACCTTCCCGATGACTTAAAAAAACAATACGAGTAAAAATATTATTTTTCAGAAGTTTTTTTAAAACAGGCCTTTTCAATAATTCTTCTAGATCTCGTCCATGGACAGTGGTAATGAGGCGGATCCCAGCATTAGCTGCTTCCTGAATAGCAGCTACATCTTGCGCACTTCCAATCTCATCTGTAGCTATTACCTCAGGAGACATAGATCGAATCAAAAGATACATTCCTTCAGATTTAGGACAATGATCCAAAAGGTCAGTACGAATTCCTAAATCGTGCCGAAAGATTCCTTGAAAAGAGCCACCAATTTCTGAACGTTCATCCACTACCCCAATTTTAAAACCAGGAATACTTGAATAACCATTACTTAACTGACGAATTAAATCTCTTAGCATGGTAGTTTTACCACATCGTGGTGGAGATACAATAAGAGTATTATGGATGTCTTTTTTTTCTTTGATAAGATATGGAATTATTCGATCTGCACATCCTTTTACTTCCCGAGTAATCCGAAAATTGATTCCAGAAAATTCTTTAATCCGATGGATCATCCCATCTTTAATAACTCCTCTCCCAACAAATCCCACTCGATGCCCACCAGAAATTGTGATAAACCCCTGACGCAACTCTTCATCTAAAGCATACATAGAATGGTTACATAAAAAGAGGATTGTTTGGCCTATATCATCTTCCAAAATTATTTCACCATTGGTAGGATCAAAGCACAAACCCGATTTCCCTAAAAATGAATCAGCATCATCAAATATCAAGTTCATTGGTCGTCCCACCCTGAGACGAATCTCCTGTAGATTGCTCAACTCTGTGTCCTCTAATGTCATAAAGCAAGCCCGCAACCTTTTAGGCAAAAATTTTACAATCTCTTCTTGAAACATTTTTTGATTCATCATCTTTCCTCCAGAAAACTCATTTATATAAAATATCTATTTAAATTGAAGCGAAAATATGCAAATTTTTTTCAAAAACTTTGATAAGTCAAACAGAAAAACACCCCTTGGGGTGTTTTTCATTCTAGAGATAAAAAAAACCAGACTGCTTTTATAGCAATCTGGTTATCTAAAGTTTTATACACGAGTTATATAGTCACCTGTACGAGTATCTACTTTAACTATATCACCTTCGTTTATAAACATTGGAACATTAATAACTTTTCCAGTTTCTAAAGTTGCGTTTTTTGTTGCATTAGAAACAGTATTTCCACGAACTCCTGGTGGTGTATCTACAACTTTCAATGCTACATTTGCAGGTAAATCAATACCAACAGGTTTTGCCTTGAAAAGAAGAACAGTTAACAAATCATTTTCTTTCAAATAATCAGTAGTCTCACCTAAATAGTCCTCATCTAAAGTCATTTGCTCATAAGTCTCAGTATCCATAAAAATGTACAGATTATCTTGCTTATAAAGATACTCCATCTCCCTTTTATCTAAATGAGCTTTTTCAAATTTTTCTCCAGCCTTAAATGTTTTATCGAGCACATAACCAGTTTCAATATTTTTTAATTTAGTACGTACTACAGCCGATCCACGTCCAGTGTGAACATTAGTAAACTGAACGATAGAATAAAGTGCCCCATCTACTACAATTGTGAGGCCTCTAGAAAAATTACTTGTTGAAATCATTCAAAATTCCTCCTTAATTTAAATCACATTCTTCACTATTATAGCAAAAAATAGAGAAGAAGACAATCCTATAACTTAATCATTTCCTTAGTTGCTTTAGTTAAAACACGACAACCATCTTTTGTAATCACTATATCATCTTCTATTCTAACTCCACCCCATTGAGGGAGATAAATTCCAGGTTCCACAGTGATTACCATATTTTCTTTTAAAATCACCTCTTCTTTAACTGAAACTCTTGGACCTTCATGAATCTCAAGACCTATTCCATGTCCTAAACCATGACCAAAATTGGATCCATATCCTGCTTCTGTAATAATATCTCTAGCAATTGCATCAGCTTCAATACTTGTCATACCTGCTTTAATATTATCTAATGCACTTTGTTGCGCCTTTTTAACAACGTTATAAATTTCAATCATCTTATCACTTGGCTCTCCCACTACAACAGTTCTTGTCATATCAGAATGATAACCGTTATATACTGCACCATAATCCATCTTAACAAATTCGCCAGATTGAATAACCCGATTTGAAGCAACTCCATGAGGTAAAGATGAACGTGGGCCAGAAGCAACTATAAAATCAAAGGCATTTTTTTCAGAACCAATCTTTTTCATAAAATATTCTAATTCTAACGCAACTTCTAACTCGGTAAGTCCTGGTTTGATAAATGATTGAATATGTTCAAAAGCAGCATCAGCAATCTCGGCTGCCTTTTGAATCCTCTGAATCTCTTCTTCATCCTTATATAGACGAAGTTCTTCCACCATAGTTTCTAGAGGAATCATTTTTGTAATAACATTTAAATTTTTGCTATATTGCTGATATTCATAATAATTCATCCCTTGAGATTCAAAACCAAGATTAGTTATGTTTAACTTTTGAACTACATCTTTTGCAGCAACAACCATATCCAAACTTCCATCAACAATTTCAAATCCTTGAGCTTGCTCTGCCGCCTGTTCCAAATACCGAAAGTCAGTAATCAGTACATTTTTCTCGCCTGAAACAATTACAATCCCTGAAGAACCAGTAAATCCAGTTATGTAACGACGATTCTCCGCTTTTGTGATCATTACACCATCAATTTGCTTTTCTGAAAACAGTTTCTTTAAGTTCTCAACTCTACTGCTCATTACTTTTCCTCCCCACCTTTTTTATATAATAATTTTTTTTTAAGTCCTTTAATCGCTAAAAGATACCCCTCTAAACCAAGGCCAGAAATTTGGCCTAAAACAACAGGGGCAATCACTGAATGATGTCTAAATTTTTCTCGGCTATAAATATTTGAAAGATGTACCTCAATTGTTGGTAGCTTAACTCCTGCCAAAGCATCCCGAATGGCGATACTATAATGTGTAAAAGCACCTGGATTGATAATGATTCCATCATATTTTTTGAAATATGCTTGATGAATGTGGTTGATAATCTTTCCTTCTTCATTCTCCTGATAAATACTAAGTTCAATCCCTTCATTTTGAGCTATTTTTTGTATTTTAAAATTTATCTCTTCTAAAGACTCTATCCCATAATGTTCTTTTTCACGAATCCCCAACAAATTGAGATTCGGCCCATGTATAACCATGAATTTTAACATTTTAGTTCTCCTTCATCTTTTCATCTAAAAGACTTTGAATGTTTTTTACAAGTTCTTCTAAATTTACTTCAAACCCCTCCCCGTCTTCAAGTTGAGATATTGATGGTATTTCTGAAGAAGTGGAGGATAATTCTGTATTCTCAACTAACATCTCAGGAATTAAATCTACATTTTGTTTATCTATTAATGGCTCACTGTTTAGTCGTCCTTTCTGCATATTAGGATTAATTATCCGTGGAGTAATAAAAATAACAATTTCTGTCGATTGGAGATTATGTTCTTCATAACTAAAAAGTGCACCTAATATTGGGATTTCTCCCAGTAATGGAACTTTTTCTACGCTCTTTCGATCTTCTTGGCGAATCAAACCACCAATTACGAAAGTTTCTCCATTATAAATTCGAACTTCAGTCTCTATTTCGCGGCTTTTAATCAGTGGATAACCCTTTGTTAAATACTCACCTATTGAACTGACTTGAGGTTTAACATTTAATGTAATATAACCATCGTCAGAGATGCGAGGAGTAAATTCTAATTTAATCCCTGCTTCAATATATTTTATAACAGTTTGCCTCTGCCCATCCACTACTTCTTCTGCTTCTACTGGAATTTTATCTCCGATTAAAAGTTTTGCTGTCTTTCCATCAAGGACAACAAGACTTGGATTCGCCAAAGTTTTAGCCAAACCTTCTTTTTCCAATGCTTCTACTATACCTGGAAGTTCAAAACCAATATCTGTGACAAGTCCCTTAGCATCAAATAAAAATTTTAGTTTTGCATTATCTCCTTGAGGCACCCCAACTTTATCTAGATCTGAAGTGGAAATCTCCTCAACTTTAATTTCTAAAAAGATTTGAGGAATTGGAATATCCACACCTGAAATGATCTTTTCTATTTGTGTCATTTGAGATTTTTCGGCTGCTATAGCTAAAGTCCTTGTTCTGGAATCAATAGCAATGGTACTACCCTCCATTAATTTTTCCAACATCTCTTTTGTCTTATCCAATTCAGCATATTGAATTTTAAAAAGCCTCATCTCTATCTCAGAAAACTTCTGTTGAATTTTTTCTGGTGCTGCGATCAAAAGAGTATTTTCAACCCAACGATATTCTAAATCATTTATAAGAATTATCAATTCAATAACATTTTTAAAAGGAACCTCCGTAAGAGTTAAGGTTACTTCACCTTGTACTGATTGATGTGTAATCAAATTTACTTCAGCAATCTGGGCCAAGCTTCGCAAAACATCCCTTAGGTCAGCACCCTTAAAATCCATAGTCACTGGGGTATTCAAATCTGCTAGAACAGAATTAGTTACTAATAATAATATATAAACTATAGTAATGACATAGATTAATTTATTCTTGCTCTTCATCTAAAATCACCCCTTCTAAAGTTAAGCTAAATCGCTGCCCTTCTTCACTTACTACCATAACATATTCTTTTTCAATCTTCTCAATTAACCATTCTTTAAACTGATTTCCTTCATTTATTATGTTGGACTGTTCTCCTGTATATATAATTGCCCTTCTCCGTTCACCTTGTAATACAATTCCTTTTAATAAAAATGTAGGATATTCAATTTTCGGCTCAATAATCACATTCTGCACATTCTCTTCTGAAGAAAATTTTTCAGAAACAATTTCTTCTTTAACCGCTTCATACAAATCCTGATATGTAACCTGATCTTCTTCAAAGGTTTCATCATTCGGATTGTTAGGATTTACCTCTACTGGTGTCTCTACAATTTCTGAAATTGAAAACTCTTCTACAGAGGTTTCCTTTTCTTTCTGCTGGCTCGTTAGCTTAGCTAATTTCTGAAATGGGTTGCGTAAATTTTTTAGCTCTTCTATAGAATTTGGTACAGAAAAACCTTCTGAAGAATTTGTCTCTTGAACAATTTTTTCAACTTCAGTCAAAAAATCAGAGTTTGGAAAAGAAACCGTCTTATTTTCCTTCTCATATATTTTACTTGCTGGTAAATCCTTTGATGAAATTGACAATCCACCAAAAAAAGATTTTAGTTCATTATGGAAACACCAAACCAAAATAATAATCACTAGAAGAAATAAACCAATAAATATTTTTTTCTTACTTAGCATATAATCACTCCATTTCCAACTTAATATAAATTTCTAGTTTCACTAAACACTGCACTTCTTCCTTATGGGGAGTGATTACTATATCAATTTTTTTATATAAAAATCTTTGTCTTATAAAAGATAAAAATTTTATAATTCCTTCATATTCTCCTTGAATCTCAATCTGCATTGTATAAGAAGGATATATTTCTTCTCTTCCCACAGAACCCAAATGAAATTGAAATAATCTAACACTGGATGCTATAGATATATGTTTAAATGACTCTGTCAAACGATAGATTTCATCCTCGAAATGAAGCCCACTTTCCAGGTTCTCTAAATACTTCGCTTTAACTTCTTTTTCTTCCTTTATTCTCTCAAAATTTTTTCTCATCTCTTGATCTGAATATTTAGCCTGTAGAGATTCCTTTTTATTAGTCTGCTGCCAAAACAATTTTAATTCAGGAATTGTAAAAAGAAAAATCCAAATAAAAATAAAAATCAATATGGGTAGCAAAATTAATCTATTTCTAATCTCAAAAAATGAATAAAATTTCATATTAAATCACCCACTTAAAAAACATTTTCAAAAAGAGTAAGTTCTATAGAAAATCGAATCACTTCGTCACCTTGAAAATGTAAAAGATCAACTCCACTTATTTCGGAAAGCTCTTTTAACCTTTCTATCCATATCGTAATTTGGTCATATTCAAAACTCTGGCCCTCGATAAATATTTTTCCATTATCCATAGTCTGAATTTTTTTCAACCAGATTTGCTCTGAAAGGTAAGTCACTATTTTTAACAAAATTAATGGAAAATCTTTTTTATTCTCCAAAACACCAATCCTATGAGTTATATCATTTAGCTCGCTTTTTAACTTTATAGTTTCTGCTTGCCAATTATACCCTTCTTGTGAGTCTTTTGAGATGATATATCCTACCATATCCTTCAACTTAATTTCTAACTCATGGTTTATCAAAACTAGAGAAAAATGACCAAGCATAATCAGTAAAAAGAAAAAAAAACTAAGCCAACAGAATAAATTTGTTAAAGTTCTTCTTATTGGCAGAAGATTTATTTTTATCATCATACCAACTCCTGTAAACAAAATCCTAAAACACAAGGCAACTCCCAAACCATCTCTTCACCAATCTTCTCCTTAGACTGAATTTTTTTCAAATCCACCCCTAAGTGCCTCCAGTGAAATGTAGTCATCTTTAGCCTGATTTTCTGAATCATTTGTCTTGAGCCAAAGAATATACCAGATTTAAGTATAGTATCATGTGTAGAATAAAAATATTCCAAGGTAGACGTTAATTCTAAGATACATAAATCTACTAAATCTTTCTGTAATTGATTATCATTAGTAAGAGAAACGGTTCTGATTAATTCGATTTTCCCGTTTAAAACCATGATCAGGTCGAACTTTGTATTTCCAGCTCTAACTATTACGCCACTAAAACGATCAAAATCTCCAATGTATTCTATATAGTTGACAAGCCCAAAAGGTTGAATAGTTAAATTTTGTATTGGTATTTTGAGGTTTTGAAACATTTTTATATAGGGTATTAAACATTCATGATGTATAGCTATGAAAATAATTTCATAATTCTCATTTGACTTACCTACCACTTGATAATCATAAAATACCTCTTCAATAGAATAGGGGAGAATATTCTCCCCTTCCCAACGAATAATTTTATCCATCTCCTTAGATGGAACAATTGGAATATTAATTTTTCTAACTAATGCTTGAACTCCAGAAATACCAACCACTACAGGGATAGGTTTGAAATAACTCGTCTTTGGCAAAAATGAAGTCAAAACCTGATTAAGTAAATAAGAATCTATCAATTTTCCATTTATAATCACTTCACTTGGTAATTCAATCTTTTCTGAGTATCTAATACTAATCTGATCTTTTTTCTTAATGAGTTCTACAAAATAGATGCCTCGATCATCAAACTCAAGACCAATTACCCTTTTTTTCAAAAAACTCACTCCATTCAGATAGTAAGTACTTATTTAATCCTGTGAACAGGAGCAACTTGAGTTAAATATGCGTTACTTACATATTCATAGTCTTCGTATATTCCATACGATTGTACATGAATCATCCCTGGTATATCTCTTACTATAACACGAAATTTTCCTGCTTCTCCTAAATCAGTAATCCAACTTTCCGTACGCCAAGTAGGTTTTTTTTTCAATCGCAATGTAGAATACTCAATTCCAGACTGAGCTAAATAATAAGTTTTTAGCTCTAAATACAGGTTATGGTTAATTTTATGCTGAATCAAAAAATGATCCAGCATAAAAAAACCTATCAACATAAAGGATGTTAAGATAGATAAAACTAAGATTAAAATGAACCCTTTTTCTTCCATAATAACTCCTATTCAAATCCTGGGGAAATTATCGTCTTCAATTCCAATACTGCCTCATTTTTTCCACCTTCAAGAGTAATTTGAAGTGTTTTCTTGGAATCAATTTCGATTAAAGCAATTTTTTCAATTCCTATAGCTATGGTTGTTCTTCCCCAATTTTTATTTGGTCTTTTTACTGCACGAATCATGCTATTTGATGAATTAACATAAAACCAATATAAATCAAGAGATTCATATTTTAGAAATTGAATTTGAGAAAATACTAATGGTTCACTATTTTCTTCAAGCAAGACAATACTATGAGGATCTGCTTCTTGTAACTCCTTAACCATTGACTCCAGCCCTGCACGAAGTTGAAATAAATTTTCTGATCGTTGATCCAAAAGATAGACAAACTGAATGTTTTCAAGAAATAAATCTAATACACCAATACACAGAATACTCATAAATGTTATAACTATTAGTACTTCCAATAAAGTAAAAGCATTTTCATAGCTTTGTTCAGTAATTTTAAGGACTTTTATAAGTAAGAATTTCATAATTCTTCATAATACCAGAGTAATCTTTCCATTCAACGCGCCCCTTTAATATTTTGTACTTTAGCTTATCAACTACCTCTAGACTAAACCAAATCCCTTCCTCTAATTCCTTAAGAGGATGAGATTTTATTGAATCGAAAATATTTTTTTCTAATCTTTCCATCTCTCCGCGTAATAATTCAAGAGCCTGTAATGATACTTTTGTATCTAAATAAGCTTTTGAACTGCTTATAAATAATTGTAACACTCCGAGAATTCCAAATTCTAAGATTAATATAGCTATAAGCAGTTCAAGCAAAATAATTCCTTTTTGTCTATTCAAAATCAATTTTTACTCCTTATCTATTCTAAGTTTACCTGATCCTACTGCAATCACCACTTTCCAATGATTGCATTGATCTTCAAGAGAAATTGTACAACCGAAAGCTGGAGTACCTTGAGGAGTAAAATAAAAAGTCTGCTCCATTCCGGTTACACTTCGATTTATCCCTATCAAGTTCACTTTCTTGAGTTTAACCCTCTTTAAAATTGTCTCCACACCATCATCAAGCTCATAGAGAAAATATTGATTAGATTTTAGATCTAGAGTTAAATACTGCCGCTTACCTTGAAGAATAGCACGACGTTGACTCCATCTTAGCAAATCTACCATATACTGTACTTCTTCCTGATTAACAATCTTAAATAAACTTATATTGTCAAATCCAGGCATAGCTAAAAAAAGAAGGGTTAATAGACTTATGACGAGGAGTAGTTCAATCAACGTAAATCCTGAACTTTTTAAACTAATCATCCCAACACCCAGTTTAAATATAAACGAACCAAATCATCTCCATATAGAGCAGCAATAAATGCACCAGTGGCCAAAAAAGGCCCATATGGCACAGTTGTCTTCAAACCAGCTTTTCTAATAAAAATAAGATATACTCCATATATCGAACCAATCAAAGATCCAAAAAATATCCCTAATAGAGTCGCTTTTACTCCTAAAAACGCTCCAATAAACCCCATAAGTTTGATATCCCCACCTCCAATTCCTCCGCGAGTAATCAATGCAATCAAAAAGAAAATACCTCCACCAACCAAAATACCTAAAATAGAATTTAAGAAAGAAATATGAATTGTAAAGATAGCAGCTATTAGACCAATCACTATTCCGGGAAGATTGATTGAATCTGGAATAATACGATGACGAGCATCAATTCCTGTTACTACTAGCAAGGCAGAATTAAATAATAACATGAAGTAGCCTTCTGTGGTTAAACCAAACTTTAAATAGGTTAAAAAATAAATTAAACCTGTTAAACCTTCAAACAAGGGATATTGAATAGAAATGGAATTATGACAATAACAGCATCGTCCACGATAAAAGATATAACTTAATATCGGAATAAGATCAATAGGTTTTAATCGTTTTTGACAATGGGGACAATGAGAAGGTGGAAATATTATGGATTCATTACGAGGCAAACGATAAATACAAACATTCAAAAAACTACCAATAAGAACTCCCATTATAATAACAAAACTTCCTATCATTTTTCACACATCCTCTGCTAATTATATTATAAACTTTGAGCAGAAGGGGTAATTCCTCCAGTATAGTTAGTGAAATCTTCTTCAAGTTCCTCGTTACTAGCAAAAATATCATATTTAGAATCATAGAGCAGAAAATCAGTTCCATTCTCCCCATATTGATATGCATCCGTAGTAGCAGGAATCAAACATGTTTTCTTTTTTATAAACCCTGCAGAAACTATTGTTGATAGATCAGATGGATAGGAACCATTATCGAGAAGATATCGCTCTATTGCAGTCTGAAGAGATTTCAAGTTACTTTTGGAAACCGCTATATTAGCATCATTTCTAACACTGCCAAATTTAGGTAAAGCGATAGTTGCCAAAATTCCAATTATCACAATTACCACTAGCAATTCTAGAATAGTAAACCCCTCTTGCCTACCTATATATTTACCCATTTTCCTTTCATTCTCCTTTCTATAATTCAACTTTAGATAATTTCAATCAAATTAAACATAGGAACCATAATTGCTAAAACAATAATTCCAACTATCAACGCAATCCCTGCTAATAAAGCAGGTTCTAATATTGTTAAAAACTTTTCTATTTGAGTTTGACAATTCTTTTCATATATTTCCGCTACCTTATTTAACATCACAACTAAATATCCTGATTCTTCACCTATTCTTATCATCTCAATAAACAATTCCGGAAAAAAGTTACTTGCTTTAATTGAATGAGTCAAAGTCATACCCTTTTTTAAATTTAATGAGATTTTCCACAAAAATTCATCTACTACTAAACCTGATGTTCCTTTTGTTAATTCAATAGCTGGAAGAAGTTCAAGTCCATTTTCTAAAAATAAACCCCAAGTACGAGCTAATCTGGAAGTCAAAACTTTTTTCTGAAATGTGCCCCATATGGGCAGAAAATATTGTGAATAAATTAAGTATCTTCTAAACATAGGAGTCTTAAAAATGTAAAGGAGAGAAAACACACACATTGGAAAACCGATCAAATAAATTCTAATATTTGTAATGATATGGTTGCTTATTGACAAAAGACAATAAGTGATCATTGGAAGATTTACTTCAAAACCTTCGTAAATCTCTTGAAATCCAGGAATAATTTTTATGAAGAGAAAAAATACTACTGCAAGTGTACATATTATCAAAATCAAGGGGTAAACCATCATTTGATGAACCTGTTTTAAGAAACGATCCTGTTCTTCATAATACTTTGATAATCGATCTAATACTAAGTATAAACTATTGGTTTCCTCTCCCGCTCTGACCAGGGGGCAAAAGAATTGAGGTAATTGTTCTTTATTTTTACTAAATCCCTGATAAAGGGTTTCTCCTTGTTCCAAAGATTGTAATAATTCGGAAATAATTCTCTGTAGAACTGGAGATATCTTTTGGCAGTTTGTAAATTTTAAGGCCTGTGGAAGAGCTATTCCTGCCTGAAGTAGAACCGAAAGTTGCTTACAAAAAACTCCAATTTCTGCCGATTGTACCTTTTTACAATATGAAAACACCCCCCCTTTTCCCCAACGAATCAATCGTAACTTCATTGGGTAACAATTACTTGATCTCAATTGAGCTATGCATTCTGATTCATTAATTCCATAAACCACCCCCTTAACCAATTCTCCTTCTTGATTTCTAGCAATATATTTATATCTTTTCATAACTATCGGCAAAATCGCCTCCTCTAAAGATATTATTTATCAAGCAATCACACGTATAATCTCATTCATTGTGATCAATCCCTGTTTGACTTTATGCATTGCATCATCTATAAGAGTTTTACTTTTTAAATATTGGTGTTGATATAAAATATCTATATATGGATTCTTCGCAATTTTTGTTCGTAAATCATCATCTATTCGTAATATTTCAAAAATTCCAATTCGGCCATAATATCCTGATTGATTACACTTAGAACAACCTTTTCCTATAAATAATTTCTCAGGTTCTTTTATTTTTTTGAATTGCAAAAAAATTCTTTCATTTTTAGTTATACTAGTTTCTTCAATACATTCGGGACAGATTCTTCGTACCAAACGCTGAGCTACAACTCCAATTAAAGATGAACTGATAAGATATTCTGGAATATTCATATTACTTAATCGAGTTATTGTACTGATAGCATCATTTGTATGTAAAGAACTCAATACCAAATGACCTGTTAATGCTGCCCTAATCGCAATATTTGCTGTTTCTTCATCTCTAATCTCACCTATCATTAATACATCAGGATCCTGTCTTAATAATGACCGTAACGCCTTTGAAAAAGTTAAACCAGTCTTTTCATTCACCTGAATCTGATTAACTTGATTAATTCTATATTCAACAGGATCTTCAACTGTAGAAATATTAATACCATGAGATATTATTGTTTTTATACTTGAAGATAGTGTAGTAGATTTTCCACTACCCGTTGGCCCAGTAATCAAAATTATTCCATGATTGTGATTGAGTAAATTTTTGTATATTTCTAAATCATCTCCCCAAAATCCTAGTTCTTCTAAAGAGATAATCTGAGTATTCTGATTTAAAATTCTTAATACTATCTTTTCACCATAAATCGTTTGAATTATTGATATTCGCAAGTCTATTAATGTTTGTCCAAACATATATGAAATGCTACCATCTTGAGGCAAAAAACGCTGTGATATATCAAGATTTGCCATGATTTTAAATCTGGAGAGAAGGGGAGGATGAAGTTTTCGAGACAATTTCTGAAAAACAGACAATACTCCATCTATTCGATAACGAACTTGGGTCTCCTCACGTGATGGTTCAATATGTATATCACTAGCACGATTCTGAATCCCTTGATGAATTATATGATTCGCCAAGCGAATAATCGGTGCTTGATCAATTTGCATCAACTCCGATTCCTCTTCTTCCACAGATTGTTTTACTTCTTCTTCTAATTGTTGTATAACCTGATGAGTAACGTGATGATCCATATGATAATAATGCTCTATAAATTCAAGAATTTGAGAAGGCATTGCTAATCTTGGAATTACCATTTTACCAGTAAGCATCTGAACTTCATCAAAAGCAAAAATATTATATGGATTAGCTATAGCAATATATAACTCACCCTCCTGAACTTCTAGGGGAAGACATATATGGCGACATGCTATTTTTTCGGGTATCAATGAAATTACCTGCGGGTTGATCTTCACTTCCTGAAGATCAACCCAAGGAATTTGATGAAGAATAGCTTTAGCTTTGACCAGCTCTAATTCAGTTAGAATTTTTAGTTCTAAAAGCAATACTTCTAGCGATTTTCCGGGATTGTTTTTTTTCTGTGATTCTATCTCCAATAACTCTTTTGAAGTAATTAAATTTAGATCTAACAATATCTCAGCGAGAGATCGTTTATCCAAGAAAAATCAGCTCCTCATCATCAACTTATTCTGGTATAGATTCCTCCTGTGTATTCGTGTTACAAAACCGATATATATTTCTCTCTGGCTGTGATAGATTATGGGCACTTATACTTTGAATATACTCGATAAGTACTCCATAAGGAACCCGCCATTCACGACCAATCTTTGTTCCAGGTAGTTTACCATCGTTTAGCATAGCTATCACAACCTGATAGCTAACTGCCAAGAAAGCAGATACCTCCTCACAGGTAAGAAGATCATGAGGCTCAAAATTTCTAAACTTACGGTATTGATCGATAGTCTCTTCGATTATTCTTCCATATCGACTATCGATCAACTCTTCACCACATTCTGCACAAACCAAATGGGGAATCTCAGATACAATAATGGGAACTCCATAGTAAGTATGGCGGAACTTTTTTAACAACCGTTCAGTCTCACCGCCACAGATTGGACATCTCTCCACAGGCACAAATAAAACCCCCTTTCCAATCCAACTATTTGTTCTTTACGTACAATCCATCAGTCTGTTGTTCCCAGCCAATCTCTTCCCAGAAAAACATCACCGTAATCAATATAACTATCTTCTCACTATTTACTGCACAGACAACCCCAATTTCTTCACCATCTTGATTTCTGCTTTGTAAAGTATATTTAATTCTTAAATTGCCATAATGATCATAAGAACCTTCATGTCGAATAATTTTTGGATTATTTAAAGATTTTTTTAATTCTTTATACGTTATCCCTCTTTCAACCATTCTCGTACCAAAATGCCGTGTAATAATTAGTTCTTGATGCTCCATAATTTGCATTTCAACGTTAGAATAATCATTTTCATAATAGTTATTCATTTAACAGCCTCCTTATTAAAGTCGGCTCCAATCAATGTATATTCCCTCTCTCGAACTCATTATAACTTATTTTAAATCAGTTTGTCAATAGTTATCTTGATATATTTTTATTTAATTTAGTTTATTTTCCATTGCTATAAAATTAAAGCGTTAATATGTTAAATTACATAGCGATTTTTTTACTTTTGATACAAAATATAAATTACTTTTAAAAATAAAAAATCTCCTAAGATTATTTTAGGAGATTAACTTTACAAACATAGTTTATTTTATTTTAATTCTTCTAGTTCTTCTTACAACATCTTCTCTACAACACCCACAATTTCTTGATATAAATCTAAGAAAAATTATACTTCATCAATAATTTTGACTGGCTCAAATTTAACGCCTCTAATTTTGTTTGTTTGAAAAAAATCATAAACTCTTTTAGAAACGATTACTATTTGCCGTGTTCTTTCTCCTCCTCCAAGCCATTCCTATGATTTATTGAAATCTTTTATATCATGGATAGTTACTCTGTTATATACAGGGATTCCTTCAAGCGAATGTCCTTTTTTATCACATTTACATATTTTTGTGGATTCTACTCTGCTTATTTTTGTTTTAGAACTCATTGAGGGCATTAACCCTGTAATAAATAATTGATATACGTCCTCACGTTCTCTTTTTTTCGATAATCTATTATTGGCCAAAATTCATATCCTTCTAATTTTTCATTGTCTATAAGACTTTTTAATTTCGATGTTACAATAAATTCATATATCCAATATAAAGACGAAATATCGTTTCTGCCCATTTTTTGTTTTTTCATCCAAAAGGGATTGATTTGCATCATTCCATTCAAACATTCTGAACATCCAGTTTTAATTTCGTATGACACTTCTTCATAATTATCTTCAGGTTGTGGATACCCACAATATGTGCTTGGTATCAGCTGAAGAAGTTCTGCAAAATCTAATTCTTTTTTGTATAAATTTCTTGTTTAAATTCTGTAAAATCAATTTTATTTTTTAAAAATTTTTCCCATTAAAATGTGATATTTTTCTGTATCAGTAAATATTTCTACAGCTTGTAGTATGTCTTCTCGAATTTTCAACCCTAATGGCTCTAAAATAACTTTAGCTTCTGTATGTTCCATATTAAAAATAATTTTTGAACGTATTCTCATAAAACAACCTCATTTCTGTTTAATAGTCTAATAGCATCCTTCAATAATATTCTTTAATTCAGGTGCATCATAATACAGCTCTAACGAGTAAATATTTTTCGATATATTTTGATATAATAGTTTCCAAAAATGCAAAAATATGATATAATATAATTAGATATTATGTTGATTTATAGACATTTGGAGGGATTATTATGAAAAGAAAA
>JAGMES010000097.1 GCA_023128035.1 Halanaerobiales bacterium
TATTTTACTCGTTAGAGCTGAAAAACTGAAAGGAGAGTTGACAAAAAGATTTTAAATATTTGTAATTGAGCATAAAGCCCTTAACTTTTAATTGGTATTTGAGTAATGATTTAATTTTAATCTCCAGATAATTAAAACTAAGACATGCGGTACATAATCCTTTATTTTACATTATGCTCATAAGGAAAAGCAAAAGGGCTGTAAATATCCAACTATTTGCTATACTACACCAGTCAGAAAAATCATAAAGGTTAAAAAGAGGATCTAAAAAGCAGTTAAGTTAGTGAAAAGCAATAAAGATAATTAGGTTAAACAGAGGAGATGTTAACATGCAGAATTTCAACGAAAAAGTCAATTTCATATGGAAGATTGCAGAACTTTTAAGAGGACCCTATAAGCCAGATAAATATGGAGATGTCATACTTCCTATGGCAGTTTTAATAAGATTTGACTGCCTACTTGAAAAGACAAAAGCAGCAGTGGTTGAAAAAGCAAAAACTATTGATATTGAAATGATTTTAAACAGTATGAAAGGATACGGTTTTTCTAATAAATCAAATTTTGAATTTAAAACTTTATTAGATGATCCAGATAATATTAAAGCGAACTTTGTAGCTTATATTCAATGATTTTCAGCAAATATCAGGGAAATTATAGAGAATTTTGATTTTGATAAGGAAATAAAAAAACTCAATGATAACAACTTGTTATTTTTAGTTATCAAAGAGTTTGCTCAAATAGATTTTCATCCAGAAGAAGTAAGCAATCAAGAAATGGGTTATATATTTGAGGAACTTATCAGGCGTTTTTCAGAAAATGCTGAAGCCGGGGATCATTACACTTCAAGAGAAGTTATTGAATTGATGACCAATATTATATTTACCAACTTAGAAGAAGAACTTACTCAGGAAGGAACTATTTTCACAATTGGAGACTATGCTTGTGGAACAGGTGGTATGCTTTCTGTTGCTACAAATTATATAAAGGAGATGAATCCAGGGGCGCAGGTAGAAGTGTTTGGGCAAGAGCTAAACCCACAGTCGTTTGCTATTTGTAAAGCGGATATTTTAATCAAAGGGCAAAAAGAAAAGAACATTGTTCTTGGAAATTCGTTTACCTATGATGGGCATAGAAATGAAAAGGTACGTTTTGCATTGATGAATCCACCCTTTGGTGTAGATTGGAAAAAAGATAAAGAATTTATAGATAGAGAAATAAAAGAGTTTGGATTTGACGGAAGATTTGGAGCAGGAACGCCAAGAACATCCGACGGTTCACTACTATTCCTTCAACATATGATCTCAAAGATGCAAGAGGACGAAAAAGGTTCAAGAATGACAATTATCTTTAATGGCTCTCCACTTTTTACAGGAGATGCAGGTTCGGGAGAGTCGGAGATTAGAAGATGGTTAATTGAAAATGATTTATTGGAAGGTATTATTGCTCTTCCAACAGATCTTTTCTACAACACAGGAATTGCAACCTATATTTGGGTGATTACTAATCGCAAAAATGAAAATATCTTAAATGGATCTGTTAGAAAAGGCAAGATTCAGTTAGTGAATGCAACTAAGTTCTATCATAAAATGAGAAAATCTTTAGGCTCAAAGAGAAATGAAATTAGCCAAGCAGATATAAAAGAGATCACACGTATTTATGGTGAATTTAAAGAAAATGAATATTGCAAAATTTTTGATAACAAAGAGTTTGGTTTTCTTAAAATAAATATTGATAGACCGTTAAAGCTTAACTTCCAAATTACCGAAGAACGCATTGAAAACTTATACTCAGAATCAGCTTTTTATAAACTTTATGATGAAGATAAAGTAGAAGAACTAGAGCTTAAAAAAGAAAGAAAAACTATCAAGAAAACAGAGCTTACAGTACTTCAAAAACAATATAAAGGAAAAGAACTTCAAGATGATAAAATTAGCACTTTAAAAATACATTTGAGTGTAAAGCTTTATAAAAATAGAGAAGAGTTCAAAAAGATTTTGGATGAAATATTAAGAGATTTTGAGCTTACTAATACCCTATCCAAAGCTGTACTTATGGGACTTTCAGAAAGAGATGAAACAGCTGACTATTGTTATAAGGGTAAGAAAAAAGAAGCAGATCCAACACTTAGAGATACAGAAAGCATATCACTTTCTCTAGATGTAGAGGGTTGCGAAGTAGATACCGAAAAGCATATTAAAAAAGAGAAGCAAAATATCTTAGAATACGTAGAAAGAGAAGTCAAACCGCATGTCAAAGAGTTTTGGATTGATCACAGTAAAACAAAGATTGGGTATGAGATACCATTTACAAGATATTTTTATAAGTATAAGGAATTGAGACTATTTGAAGAGATTATGAAGGAAGTTGAGGAGCTTGAAAGAGAGATTCAAGTGGAGATAAAGAAGGTGTTAGGGTAATGGGTGATATTAAATATAGAAAAGTAGAAGAGCTGAAGAATAGTGGAATTGAGTGGCTCGGGATGATACCAAAAGAGTGGTATGTTGGGAACTTAAGATGGTACTTATCTTGTAAAAGTGGTGATTTTATTAGTAATACTGAGGTGGAAAAAGATAAAACAAAAGGAAAAGTGATACCTGTTATAGGCGGTAATGGCATAATGTGATAGATATAATGTAAAATGTAAAACTATAGCAGTCGGTAGAGTAGGAGCGTTATGTGGAAATGTTCATTTAATTGAAAAGTTATGTTGGATTACAGATAATAGTTTAATAATCAAAGTCCTTAATAGTAATATTAATTTAAAATATTTAGAATTAGTGTTATATATTTTAAATTTAAATAGATTCTCCACATCTACTGCACAACCATTAATAACTAGTGAAACTATAAAAAGAAGAAAGATATGTATTTCAGCTAAAGATGAACAACAAAAAATCGCCAATTTCCTCAATATAAAAACAGCTCAATTTGACTCCATAATATAAAAAAAGAAAAGCTTATTGAGAAATTGGAAGAAGCAAAGAAAAGCCTTATCTCTGAAGTGGTAACAGGCAAGGTGAAAATTGTTGATGGACAGATGGTGAAACGACAGCCAGAAGAGATGAAGGGTAGTGGGGTTAAGTGGCTGGGGAAGATACCGAAGGGGTGGGAGAGAGCTAGGTTAAAACAATTAGTGTCATTAAAGATAACAGATGGACCACATGAAACTCCAGAGTTTTTTGATAGTGGGATACCGTTTCTATCTGCAGAAGCAATTGTAAACTCTGAAATTAGCTTTCCGAATATGAGAGGATATATTAGTGAAAACCAATATAAAGTTTATAAAAGAAATGCTATGTTCTACTAAATGATATCCTTTTTTGCAAATCTGGTTCAACTACTGGTAAATCTGCATTAGTGAAAACAAATGATGTATTCGGGATATGGTCTCCTTTAGCAATTATTAGGGCTAATAACGATAGAATTCATTACAAAAATTTATTTTACGTAATTCAATCAAAATGCTTCAAAATTCAGGTTGAAAATTATTGGTCATTTGGAACTCAACCTAATATTGGCATGGGAACATTAGAACACTTGTTTATTCCTTACAGCACACATGATTTAGAACAAAAAACAATTGCTCAATTTCTTGATGCTAAAGTGAGTGAGCTCGACAGAACCATTAATTTAGTTTATGAGCAAATAGATAAACTCAAACAAGCAAAACAAGCCCTCATCTCAGAAGTCGTAACAGGCAAAATCGATCTAAGAGATTGGGAAATCATCGTGAAGGAGGTAGAACAATGATTACATCCATTACCCCGGATATTCTAAAAGAGAAGTCTTTTCAAAAACTTATTAAAGAATATCTGATTAATGATAATGGTTATGTGGAGTCTTTTAACCAAGACTATGACAAAAGCTATGCCATTGATATAGAGTGCTTATTCTCCTTTTTAGAAACTACTCAAGAAAAGCAGATGAACAAGCTTAAAGCGATCTATAAAACAAATTATCGTTCTAAAGTGCTGAGTAACCTTGATAGAGAATTAAGAACCAGAAGCTCTATAGATGTATTAAAGCATGGTATCAAAGATTATGGTGTGAAACTTAATCTGGCCTATTTCAAACCTCCTACAGATTTAAATCCTGATCAGTTTATCTTATATAAGCAAAACATTTTATCTGTTACAGAAGAACTTATTTATATTGATGAAAAGAGAATAGATTTGGTGATATTTTTAAACGGTATTCCAATTATCACAATGGAGCTTAAAAATGCTTTTACAGGCCAAACCTATAAAAATGCCATTAAACAGTATAAGAAAGATAGAAGCAAAACAGAGCAGCTTTTTAGATTTAAAGAAAGAAGCATCGTAAACTTTGCAATGGATACAGATGAAGCTTATATGAGCACAAAATTAAATAATGAAAAAACAGTCTTTCTACCATTTAATAAAGGTGTTGGAGATGGGCCGGGCAACCCAGAAGTCGAGGGTAAACTTAAAACCCATTACATTTGGGAGGAAATCTTAAAAAAAGATTCTATCCTTGAGATTATTCATAAATTTACTTATATTGATAAGGGAGAAAAAGTCCTTGAAAACGGAGACACACTTATAAAGGAAACGGTGATATTCCCAAGGTATCATCAATTGGATGTGGTAAAGAAAGTCTTGCATCATGTTAAACATCATGGCTCTGGTCAAAAATATTTAATTCAACATTCGGCAGGCTCAGGAAAAACCAATTCTATTACCTGGTTAGCTCATAGACTTGTATCTTTACATGATCCAGACAACAATATTATTTTTAATGGTGTTATTATGATTACTGACAGAAGAGTATTGGATCAGCAACTACAAGACTCTATTTATCAGTTAGAACATAAAATTGGATTGGTGGCAAAGATTGATGATGATTCAAACCAACTTGCCAGTGAAATTGAAAAAGGAACTAAAATCATTATTACTACCATTCAAAAATTTCCTTACATTCTCGAAAAAGTATCTGGTACTCAAGGAAAAAATATGCTATTGTCATAGACGAGGCTCATTCTTCTACTTCGGGTAGAAATATAATGGCTTTGAAAGAAGCTCTTTCTCTAGAAGAAGCGGCTGATTTAGCATCTTCAGAGGAAGCAGAAGAAATAGACACAGAAGATAAAATCAATAAGGAACTAGAGCAATTTGTAGATAGAGATAAGGTAAGCTTTTTTGCTTTTACTGATAAACCTAAAGGCACAACCCTTAGGCTTTTCGGGATGGAGGGCGAAGACGGCAAGTATTACCCGTTCCATATTTATAGTATGCGACAAGCTATAGAAGAAGGTTTCATCCTAGATGTTTTAAAAAACTATATGACTTATAAAATGTTCTATAACGTCAATAAAAAGATCGAAGAAGATCCTGCTTTTGATAAGAGTAAAGCCACAAAATCTATAGCCAGATATGTAAGCTTACACCCTCACAACATTTCTCAAAAAACAGAAATCATGATCGAGCATTTTAGAAACTTCACCTTAAAGAAAATAGGTGGTGAAGCAAAGGCAATGCTGGTGACTTCTTCAAGACTTCATGCTGTTAGATATAAGCTGGCGTTTGATGAATACATAAGACGTAAAGGATATAATGACTTAAAAACCCTCGTAGCATTTTCAGGAACTGTAAAAAACGAGGGAGACGAGTATAAAGAAACAAAAATGAACAATGGTTTAAGTGAATCCCAACTTCCAAAGGAATATGATAAAGATGAATTAAAGATTTTAATTGTAGCCAATAAATATCAAACGGGCTTTGTCAACCTAAACTACACACCATGTATGTAGACAAAAAACTTTCAGGTGTAAAAGCCGTTCAGACCCTTTCAAGACTTAATCGTATCTATCCAGGGAAAGAAGATACCTTTGTATTGGATTTTGTAAACGAACCAGATGATATTCTAGCTACCTTTCTACCTTTTTATAGAGTTACAGTTCTTGATAATGATATAGAACCTAATGAAATCTATACAATAGAAAGAACTATTTACGATTAGCAAGTAATTGATAAAGATGATGTCATACTATTTACTGATATTTTCTACAAAGAAAAGCATTTAAAAACAGATGCAAGCATTATGAATAACTGCGTGAACAATTCTGTTAACAGGATGGCTGATTTTACGAGAGAAGAAACCATTGCTTTTAAAGATCTTATTAATAGATTTATGAATTTATATTCACTTATTATTCAAGTTGCACCTATTGTTGATACGGAGTTACATAGACTGAATATTTACTTAAGATTCTTAATTAAGAAAATCGAGATAGAAAGCACAGGTGGCGTTAATATTACAGATAAAGTACTTTTGCAGTTCTATAAATTGGAAAAACAAACTGAAGGTCTTATTGATCTTGAAGTTGGAGAAAGTATGGGTGTTGATATTCGTGTTTCAGGTGGAGGAAAAGTTGCAGAGGAAGAAACCGATTTATTAAGTCTTATCATCGAAAGACTTAATGAAAAATATGGAACTAACTTTGCTGAATCAGAAAAACTTGCTGTAGAACAAATTAGTGCTAACTTAAGAGCAAATAAAGATTTGGAAATGAAAGCGAAAGTAAACTCTTACGATGTATTTAAACATGCTTTTGAACCAACATTTTTAGAAGGTGTAATTCAAGAGTATGACAAAAACCAAGAATTCTACGGTCGAATTTTAAAGGACGAGAACTTTAGAAACAAACTTATGGATCTCATTATGCTGGATATATATGCATCCTTTTAAAAAACAGTTAACACTGACACTCAAAACGTTTGAAATCGTGTTAAGTGTCAAGGTGCTTAAGACCAGGTCTAAAAACCTGGTCTTTTTTAGTGTCGTAGTTGAAAAAAATTATCCAGTTGATTCCACACTTACAACAAAGGTTTCTGGAATGTTATCAAAATATAATATCATAAAACAGTTTCTTGTAAAATTCTAACACATAGTAATAATGGTTTACATTCATACAAAGTAGATTAAATAAACATTTTACTAAAAACTTGCAAATGTTTAATCTGTACTATATAATTAGTTAGGGTTTGACAATTACAGACAAAGGGGCTGGAAAAAATGGTTGAGGAAAATCAATTTTTGCAAGTTTATACTGAGTTACGTGAAGAGTCGATGGCATTTATGAACGAACATCACGATTACTTTAATGCTTATAATAAGGCAAATCAAGCTAATTTAATAGCAGAAAAATATTTAAAAGATACAGAAAAAATTATTGAAAGTAAAGTATTAATGGGGGTTGCCCATATGGATGCTAATCAGTGGGAAGGGCATGATATGCTACGAAATTTATATATAGATAATCTAGATTATTTAAAACTCAATGACAGATTATATTTATGGGTAAAAACAGCATTAGCAAGAGCAAAAAGGGTTATAGGTGAATATGATGAATCTATAGAAATATTGAAGAGTAATATAGATTATGTTCAAAAGAAGTTCAAATTTAGAAAAGATAATGTACCAGCTTCCTATAGGGCAGGTGTGGCCACTTGTCTATATGAAATTACTGGATGTTTAATCTTTAAACATGGCGAGGAAAAAAGTATTGCTGATTTTTTGGAGTTAGAAAAAATTATAGAAAATAAAAACGATCAAGAAAAAGAGGATTACATTCTAGACCTTTTAAAAAAGGATGATTATTCTGTGTTGAATATTGCAGAGATTCTTCAAGAAGCTGAAGATTACGCCTTGGAAACTGTAACATTCACAACTAAATATAATTTAAAGGAATTAAAGTTAGTTGCAATGTTAAACCTAGGGTGTTTATTGGTTGAGCAAGGAAAGTTTACAGAAGCATTAGATAAATTTAACGAAATTGTTAATGAGGAATATATACAAAAGCATTTATTAGGAAATGTTTTGGATGAGATGGGGTTAATTAAGCTAAAAACTAATCAACTAGAGGAAGCAAAAGAATGTTTAGATAAATCATGGGAATGGTTAGTATCAAAAAAGGATATGAAGGAGTTCTGTCGAAATTGTTATATATATGCATTATATCACATTAAATTAGGTAATCTTGATATGGCGTATGCTAGTGCTGAATTCGGATATAAGCAAATTGGAAAAGGGAATATTTATTGTTTAAGATTGTTGTATTTAATTTCCTATTATAAAACACTTGTAGCAAAGAGAAAAGGAGAAAAATCTGAATATGTGTTCTATAAGTACAACTTAGAACAATACAAAAATAAACTAAAAAGGAGACGGTAGAAATGTTGAAGTTGGAACCTGTTTTTGAGTTGAACGTAGGGGAGGTAATAGAGCCTATTGTTACAAGTGGACCTGGTGGACCATTAACACAACCTTGGGAATAGTTTGAGAAAGTATAAATAGAAAAAGAGAAATACAGAGGGTAAAATATTATAGAGAAAAAAATTTAGAATTAAAAAGACCAGGTTAATAACCTGGTCTTTGCTTATGGATCCGAAGATCAAAGCTCAGGCAAATTTGAGTGGGCTTTATGCCTCATATAGATTTCTTAAACTATTGGAGATCGACGATACTTAGACTTGTTCCGGGTTTCTTTAACTTGATTTTAAAGGATTTTTTGAAGTAAGTTTTCAACGTTACTCATGTGATCACCATCAGTTTATATTCTACTCAATTTATTCGCTGTTTAAAACGATGTTCCTTTTTGAAAGGATAAATATACTTCTATGTTACCGAAAAGCCTGAGATGGGGGATAGGGGGCAAATGAATGGATAAAGACTAGACTAATGACCTAGTGAATCTGAACATTGTAAAAGCCCAGGTAAAAATGTCAGTTTTTTAAAAATCAGAAGAAGGATATTTATATAGTATCTAGAATATAGTATATATACCACACCACCGCGAAACGGCAAAAACCCCCGTCTGGTGCGGGAATGCTGATAAACGTTGAAATGACGCCATTTGTGAAGGGTGAAGCTACTTGTAAAGAGTGTAGAAAGTAGTAGAAAACTGTCGAAAATAAATATGGTGTGGAAAATTGATTTTGAGCCCAATAGTATCAAGGATTTTCAAGACAATAGTTACAATAGACATACTTCCTATTGAGGAATTGAAACATATCTTCTGGACTCTCTTCATTCTGCAATTTTCTTGTTACAATAGACATACTTCCTATTGAGGAATTGAAACCGGATGACAACCGCCTGATTAGGCTCGATTTTGGTTAGTTACAATAGACATACTTCCTATTAAGGAATCAAAAAAAGATCAGGCTTAGCTCTGATCTTTTTAATTGGTGTAGATGATGATCGTAGTCAGATAAAATGAAAGACCAGGCTTTTAGCCTGGCCTTTTTGAATTCTTTATTAGTGTAGAAGTTGTCAAAAAATTATTCAGCGGATTCAACATTTACTACAAAGTGTAGTTCATTTGTTACTACAGAGCTATTTTCAAATTCTGTTGAAACTACAATATTTTTAGTTCCAGGTGTCGTAAATACAATATCCCTAAGAATCCCACCATCTGTAACTAAATCGTCATCAAATCCTTCAACTTGCCAATGAAACTCTTTAACTAAATCAGGAGTTCCAGCTTCTTGATAAAAGACGCAAATTATAGCAGGTTCGTTTATAACTAAAGTCTTTGGAATTGTTTGAAAACCAGTCAAAAATAAATGATATTCTCTGTTACTGCACCCGCTAAAGACTAATAAAATTAAAATAAGTATTGATATGTACTTAATAAATTTCATCAATTAACCTCCTTATTTTTTCAATTTAGTAATTAAGTCGAATACCTCCCTTACCAAAAAGAATTTGCGAGTAAGTTTCATCGTCGAAAATATGGTAGAAATAAATTTGGGTTTCACCTAATGTATCATCTTCATTAGTAATTAAATTGGTTGTATCAAAATTTCCTTTAATGGAATAGTATTCATTTTTCCAAGTAAAGGCACCATTAACAGTAAAAGTTATATAGTCGCCCCAATCAAAATCTTCTTCTCTTACAATTAATTTCCAGAACATATTGTTTGGAGTATTAGGATAATAGAAAATTATTGATTCATAGTTATACCAATGATTAGTAGAATTTACTTCAACATAGTCTTGTCTTATTGTCCATTCATTTTCTCCAACGGTATAAAGACAATAAACCTCTGGAGCACCAGAATACCAAGGTTCTGACGTATCCGTGATCATAAGACCTGTTAGTTCTTCATGATGAACGAGAGTTCCATCATCTAAATCTAATGGTTTTACATTTGAATTTGAAATGGTTTTTGGTCTTGTCATTCTAGGTATTCTTTCATTTATACCGATAACAACTACAGGATATTCTGGTGGGGTATCAGCAGGGAACATTTTTACATTTCCATGTTCATCGTAGCCTGGTAAAGCTTCGATCTCTAAATCATCAATATCATATCTCATAGGAATAACATATATTGGTCCATCATAAGTACTCCATTGTTCAAAGTTAACAGGAATTGAAATATTAAAATATGGAATTGAATCTACCAAATCGTTGAGTGATACTTCTTCACCACAAAGTTGAATATTTTGTTTCATAAGATTTTTTACTGTTTTTCCTTCTTTAGTTGTTTTAGAAGCAATCATATCATATAAAACATTATTATCTCCATCAAACTTCTTTGCAATTTCTACTGTAAGTAATTCTTTAAATCCCTTATTCTCTGAAATAGTTCGAGCAAACATTGGTGCAAGTTTAATAAGATTTCGCTGTGCTTCTTCAGGTGTGTGACTGCTAATAATACTATCTGCTTTAGTCTCTATTTCATCTAAGTCAATGATATCTTCACTAACGACGTCAACAATATTCTGGCCACATCCTACAAGTAATAAAAAAACAAGTGCCATTATTAAAAGAAAACTTTTTTTTTTCACGTTAATACATCTCCCTTTTGAATTTTTTGAAAGTGATCTTTATTAAAATCTATGCAGATTCACCCCCTGATTTAATAATTATATATATGTCATTCGCCAATATTTCTGTTACTCCTTCTTTTTTCTATAAAAATACATAGTTAACTTTATGTACTTATATTGCTTATTAATGCTCATTTTTTAATCAAAACTATTAAATTTCATAAAAAACAAAACTCCATACAAAATTTCTAGGAGTTTTTATAAGCTAAATAAAATAATTTTCTTTTACTTTCTACGATTGATGAAGTTGAATAATAGTAGTACAATTTTCTTAAACTAGTGTCACTGAAATAAAAAAAGATCAGGCTTACTCTGATATTTTTAATTGGTGCAGTTTCATTAGACAAAGCGAAAGACCAGGCTAATAACCTGTCTTTGTTGAAAAAACAACCGACCAGTATTAATACTGGTCGGTTTGCTATTCTGGAGTGATACAACTCCCTTGCATCTATGGAGTGCAAGGGAGTTGACTAAGTCTGCTATTCCCCCAGCTATGGTAACGCTTAGAGGTGGGGGAATCCTGCCCAAGCTGCCAAGACTAAGGGAGTGTTCAAGTATTAGTGCTTATATGGGCAGTCATAAGGGCAATCGAAGTTAATGGATGGAACACACCATTCTCCAGTGATGGTACAAAATATTTCTTTTTTAGGTGTAATCATAAATTGTGCACCTCTTTTCGATGGAAGTAGGTTTTTAAAACCTTATAATAGACATATTCAACAAAAACCAAAAACAATACTTTTTATAAATAAAAAATGTTCAGTGCTAATTTAGGTGTTTTATATTATTTTGGTTGATACTCCCCACGTCTAAAGGCAGGGAAGTAATCAAGCTAAAAGACCAGCATAATAACTTGGTCTTTGCTTTTGGATTCTAAGCCTGGGTAACTACGAGTGGGGCTTTTTAAATTAGAAGAAGGATATTTTTTATATAATCTTGAATATGGAAGGAGAGTAGACACACTTCCTTAAGTGGAATTGAAACCTAAAATGGGATAAGTAATGAAACATGTTAAATGCTCAATCTGTGGTGGAGAAGCAGAAGAAGTGCTGAGAGATTTTAGATACGTATATAATGGGGTTCCTATTATACTGAATGAAATTCCCTATTTAGTTTGTAAAGAATGCGGTGAGGAACTAATTGATAGCCGATATGAAAGAGTTATTGAAGAGAGTATTAACCAATATCGTAGTCAAAAAACTTTGAATATAATGATCCCCTAACTTGCGAGGAGGTAGCTTCGCTTTTGGCTGTAAGCTATCAGGTTGTGATAGGAATGCTTACTGATGGCAAGCTACCTGGAACTAAAATTGGGCGTGAATGGAGAGTTCCTTATGGAGTACTTATGGAATATATTCAAAGTATTAGCGTGAATAATTTAGCTCAATTAGAAAAGGATGTTTTTCAGTCTTGTTCAGTAAGCAGGAGAGTTAGAGGTAGTGCAAGTTGATTGAAAAAACAAACGACCAGTGGTTAAGCTGGTCGTTTTGCTATTCTGGTTAACGCTTTGATATATGAAAAATATGGAGAAAATCGGCGAACGAAAGTTCGAAAAATCAAAGGGAAAATTCATTATTTGGTGAAATACAAAAATGACAAAGGGGTAATTAAATTGAAAATTATCAAACGAATTATAATTTTAAGTATGTTACTTTTTTTATTAGTTAGTTGGAGTTCGAGCGAAGCATCAAATAATGCTAACAATGTGGAATCTGAACAAATATTTTCATTTACAGAAATAAGTGAATTCCTGCGTAAGCTATCTACAGAACCTAATAGCCATTCAATTATGGAAATGGATAACGTACATTATTCTTTGAATTTGTTAGAAAAAGATCATGATACTCCACTGTTATTAGGCATTTTCACATTTTATAATATGGGAAAAGAAACAGTAACTACAAAAGTAGATTGGATATTATCAGAAAATACAGAGGACGTATATAAGATTGAAAAATGGAAATTAAATACCAAAATTAATGGTAACGATATAGTGAATTTGTGTTTTGCCGAAGATGTAACAGAACAAGAGAAATATATTATTTTCTTTCTGGATATAAACGCTAAGAGGAGCACTTACCAATTAATCACTCAATAAATCAGTGCAGGCTAAAGGCATAACAATAGCACAGGTTATATTAGCTCTGATCTTGCATATTAAATCAAAAGAAGGATTTTTTAAAAAAATCTAGAATATAGTAATATGTAAAATTCCATACCAAAGCGAGACGGCAAAAACCCCCGTCTGGTGTGGGAAATTAATTCTGAGGCCAATGGTATCACGAGTTTTCAAGACAAGTGTAACAATAAACATAATTTCTAATGAGGAATTGAAATGTAGTTTCGCCATTTATCGGTGCTTTGAAATCTTGTGTAACTAATTAATGACCTCACAAAATACATTTTGAAAGGAGACTAAAATGTTAGAAAATCAAGAGCAATGGATTATTAAAGTCAAAGAAGAAATCCCTTATGTTGAAATTCCTGAAGAGTTTAGAGTTGATTCAGATATTGAATCAATGCCATTAGAAGATTTTGTAAATATTATTACTCAAATAAATGGTGACGAATCGGAACAAGAGGATACCAGCAGATGTTTTATTAGAGTGAAACATTGCTGCCTAAAAGTTAAACATTGTTGTGTGAAACCACCAGCCGGAACAAAGTATTCAACAGGAAAAGTTCAATGGTGTTCAAACAAATAATGAAACTTTCAAATTATAATATTACATCTGAAATTAGTAATAAAGAGCTTATTCTTTCTAATTTGCTTTCCGGTGCAATTATATCTATAAATAAAGAAAGTTATTATTTAATCCAAAATAATAGAGAAGATGAGATTTCTTCTTCTTTGTTAAATAAATTAAAAATAGGGCGTTTTTTAATTCCTGATAATTTTGATGAATTAAATTTTATACAAACCAAATTTTTTTATAACAAATTTAGAACTGATCTATTGTCTTTAACAATTTTGCCAACACTTGATTGCAATTTTGATTGTTCATATTGTTATGAAAATAATACAATATCTTATATGTCTGAAGAAATAGCAAATAAACTAGTTAATTTTACAGCAAGGAACCTTGCCGGTAAAAAAGATTTTTCTGTTGCATGGTATGGAGGAGAACCTTTACTTGCAGCTTCGAAAATATGGGATCTTTCAAAAGTTTTTATCGCTATGAGTAAAAAAATAGGTGTAAGATATGATGCTTCAATGATAACAAACGGGGCGTTACTTACACCCGAAAATGTTCATAAACTTATTGAACATAAAATTCAAACAATACAAGTTACAATTGATGGTCCTAGAGATATTCATAATAAAATGAGGCCTTTTTCCAGTAGATTTTCAAAAATACCTGATTCTTATGATTTAATTTTAGACAATGTTGCTTATGCTTGTGAAAAAATTGCTGTTAATATAAGAATTAATTTGGGACAGGATAATTATGAACAACTTGAAAAATTGTTGAATTCATCTAAATTTAACAAATTAAAAGATAGGGTTAACATATATATAAGTCCTTTGCTTCCCTTTGGAACAGGTTCAAAAGTTAATGATCATAATTTTCATACTAAATGTTTTGATCATCCTAGTTTTGCAAATATCGAAGCAAATCTTTCGGATAAAATAAAAAAAGCAGGATTCGAAGCAGGATATGATTTTGATGGAAGTAAATGTAGTTGCTGTAGAGCAGTTTGTCTCAATCATTGGGTAGTTGATCCTGAAGGTAATCTTTTGAAATGTTGGGATAGTCTCGGTGATTCAACAGGTATTGTTGGGCATATATCAGAACCTCCAAAAGAAGAACCCATGTTTCAAAATCATAATCTTTTTCAATGGATTTCATATAGCCCTTTAAATAATATTGATTGCAAACAGTGTAAATTTTTACCGCTTTGTATGGGAGGATGTCCACATCGAGTTATCAAAGATAAAGTTGATAATAAATTCAAATGCTCATTTATAAAATTTAATTATAAACAAATGCTAAAAAGTCTATATCTAGAATCACAGAAAATATAATGTACCCTATAGAGTGGACAATAAAAAAAAGTCTACCCTATAGGGTATTTTTATGTATAATTAAACAAATGAGAATTGGGAGAATGAAAAATAATAGAAAATGTACTCACAAAAAAATCATATATAAATTATTGAGGTAAGGCAGATCAATATTGAATATTGAAGAAAAACTTTAATAACCTAGGTCAATATGAAGATAAGGCATATGATGAGTTTAAACGTGCAGAGAGAAAAGCAAATTTTAAAAATCCTAATATCAAATTCTACTCAAAAAGAATTGCGTAAGGCACATAATCTCGAAAAAATGTATAGAGCGGGATCATTCAATGAGTAAGGAAATTATCGTTTTTATTTCAGAAGGTGAAAAGACAGAAAACCAAATAATAAATAATTTAAAAAATGAATTTTTAATAGTGAAAACAAGGAAATAATTTTTCTGTCGTTCAAGGCTGAGATATATCAATTATATAAAAAACTAAAAGAAGATGATTTCCAAACAGAGGTTATTGAGATATTAATAGAAAGATGCTCTGATGTAAAAAAAGAACTGTCTTGTATTGGCAGAGATAAACAATCAATTTCACAAATATCCCCTTTTTTCTTAGTTGATTATTTTGGAGAAAATATATATAACCAAATAACTGATAATAGTGAGTAATAAACTTCCTAGGTAATATTTGAAAAATATACTACCTAGGAAGTTTTTATTGTAAACAAAAAGACATGGAGATGTATAGAATGGTAACCACATAACTTGTAAAAGAAAATCATTGGTTACGCGACCAGAGCTGATTTTGGCTGTGGCGGGGACAGGGAAGACTACAGTTTTAGTCAATAAACTCCGATTCTTAATGGATTTCGCTCTGTTCTACAAAAGTCAGAAAGTACACGAAACCCTAACTGAAGAAGATCTTTCAACAATGTGGGAGTACTTTTGTGAAGTAATGATCACCGAAAAAGCTCGAGCAATTCTCCGGCTTAGCATGAGCGGACACTGGGTTTCCGTTGTGGTTCGATTCCCACATATTCCCGCCAAACATTGATGTGATGAGGGTCAAGGTCTTTTGTGTTAAAGAAAAACCTTGCAGGGTTCCTGATTAGGAAGTGCAAGGCTAAATAACTTAATTCTTCTTTGAACTTTGTATTGTGGATCAACTATCCCCATAGCTAATCTCCCAAGTGTTATCCTCACGGTCACAGAATATACAAGGGAGCGGCCGTCAAGGTTGAGAATCTTATGAGGTGAAAGTCCTCTGTCATCAATTAGCCGATTCGGATGACTAGCA
>JAGMES010000098.1 GCA_023128035.1 Halanaerobiales bacterium
TTCTCGTAAAAACAATCCTTTTATACTACCTAAAATTCCTGGTTGCTTACGTGAAGTGAAATACGTTTTAGACAGATTACTGATTTCAATCATTTTTTGATTCTCCCATCCATTTTTTACTAAGCGCAATAAAATAATCTATATCCTCTTCATCTCTATTTACAATAGATTCTAAACTTTTTTGAATTAACTTTTTATTTATTTCACATTTAACTGAATCCTTACTTAAAATTTCTCCAGAACTTAAAAAAGCATTAGATGCACACCCACCCTGGCACCATATACGATAATTACATTGAGAACACTCTGCAATATTTTCAACTCGACGATCCCTTAATTTTTTTACAATCGTTTTTTGATTTAGACTATCAAAATTTGTATCTTTAACGTTTCCAATCAAAAAGTCTTCCACTCCCTGAAAACCATAGCATGGGAAAATATTACCATTTGGAGCTATACTTACGATATTTAATCCAGCTCCACATGGACTTCTATGACACATAAAATTCCGCTCAGGTTGAAACAGGTAATAGTAAAAAATACCCATATTTCTTTCTAAAGTAATTTGATTGTTATTCCTGTAGTATCGTTTTAAAATACTCTCATGAAGTAGCCAAATTTTTTCAACAAATTCGTTTTCATCTATATTCATATTATTATTTTTTGCTTTTCCTATAGTTAATAAGGGTAACAAACTAAAATTAAAAACACCCATATCTAAAAAGTACTGAACAATATTATCTATTTCTTTAATATTATTTTTATTTACAACTGTAACAAAAGTATATGGAATACCTGATTCTTTAATCACATTAAGATTTTCTAAGATTGATAAATATACACTTTCACCTAATTTATTAATTCGATTAATATTATGTTCTTTAGAATAGCCATCTAATGAAATAGCAAGTTGAATATTATTATAATCAACTAAAAAATCTAAATATTCCTGTTTTATATGTGTACCGTTTGTTTGTATATTATATAAAATTTTTATTCCTAAGTTTTTTAAATTTTCCATTATACATTTAATAATTTCAAAGTTCAAAAAAGGTTCTCCTCCCGAGAACTCAATTATAATAGTTTCTAATTTTTTAGATTCCACATAAGCTTTGAGTTGATTACAAAAACTTTTAGCAATCTCAAGACTCATAAACTCTATGTTTTGTGAATAATTAAAGTTACTCAAACAATAAGTACATCTCAAATTGCATTGATTAGTAACATTTATTTCAAATAAATAAATACTTTCTTCATCCTCTTTTGGCGCATCATAAATGTAGTGACCATTTTTTTGAGCTATACCATATAAATATAATTTATTAGCAAACTCCTCATCATATAAACCTGATGGATGAAATAATAAACCAATTTCGTAAGAATCTAAAATACTCCAGCCATTTGTAACTAAATTAGTTGCTATCCACATATCAGCACATTGAAACATCAATAAATCTTGTTCGCTAATAGTATATCGTTTTTTATAAATAGAGTATAATGAAAACATCATTTCACCTCATTAATATAATAGGGGGGCATCCCCCCACTATTTTAGTCTGGAAGCTGATTACATCTACTCCACCCGTTTACTACACCCGTTTACTACACCCATTTTCTTTTCTCTTTTAACTTTAACATCTTTAAAAGAACGAATAATCATTGGTTTAGTGTACATTTATCACACCTCCTTCTCAAAATAATTTATTTAACACTACATCAACTGGAATAATATCCAGAGGATTTACATCTTGAATTGGCATAAATTCTTCAAAACCATATAACTCTACATATTCATTCCAGGGTCCTAAACATAATGAATTAAAATTACACTCTACGCACTTTTGACCTTTTCTACGGAAAAGGTGTTCACATTCTGTAAAATCTTCTATATTGTATGTAGGATCATTATATTTGAATTGATTTGGAATATATAGCTCTCCAACAAAACTTTCATAACCTTTTAACTTACAAAATGGAATTCCTTCTGTCATCACTTTACCACCAGCGACAAGAATATCTTCCATTGATTTAACTAGAAAAGGTTGTACTTGTGAAAATTTAGGGCAAAATTCAGAATAACTATTCTTCGCAAATCCAAAAGAGCGAATATACACAAATTTTATCATATCAACATTTAAGGTTACCAAAAGCATTCCTATATCTGCTAAGTGTTTGTAATTCACTGACGAGATTACTGTATTTGTAGTAATCTTTTGACCATAGTTTTTTAGCATTTGAATTCCTTGTACAGTCTCTTCAAAGCTATTAGGTACATTAGTTATATACTCAAATAATTTTTTGTCATGTCCCTGAAAAGATATTAAAAAATGATCAACCCCTATTTTAACTACTTTTTGTGTAAAAATTTCATCATGAAAAGCACGACCATTAGTTTGAATATTTATTTTATATTGTTTTTCTTTAGCGATCTTTAGTATCTCAAAAAAATCTGGTCTAATAGTAACTTCTCCACCTGAAATTGTAATCGTATCCGCTTTATTCTCACTATTTTCTATCAATTTTTTAAATTCTTCAAAAGTTAAAAATGTTTTTTTCGCTCCAATTGAACAAAATAAACAATTGTTATTACATCGATAGTCTAATTTAACAAATAGATCTTCAGTCATAGTAACACCTCAAAATTTTTTATTTAATAAAATCATGCTATTATTCTCCAATAAATAACTAATAAAATCAATTCCTTTCGGCTTTTTTAAAATTTCTTTTAAACTACAATCATCATTTAATGATAAAAATAATTCATAAGGAATTTTTTCATCGATAATTTTTGTAAACATACTATTTAGAGTATAACTTAACGAATAATCTTGAATTGTTTTATTTTTAAGATCACCAATTAATATAGGAAATTTTTTTTCAGTTTTAGACAAAAAATCACTTTTAACTCTGTGGCAGGCTAAGAAAAATATAAACATTCTTGCAAGATTATTTTCTGGTAAATATTTATAATATGTAGTAAAATCAAAAACGCCAAGTGCTAATTTGTTTAATAACTCTTCGACATAAGTAATATTTACATTGTCTTGAGCAGTATCAATAACAAATCTATAATAATCATTATTCTCTTTTGGAATAATATCCCACATCTGAGGTTCCTTAGCTATCGGACTTTCTTTACTTAATTTAAAATAAGATATCTTCACTAAATTGATATATTCGCGATTTCTTTCAAGAAAGTCTATAGTTTTTTGACGATCTTCATCCGTTTCACCTGGAAAACCAAACATTACCCAACAAATATTGCTTATACCACTATCTTTGCAAAGCTTTAATTTTTCAGCTGCTATATCGACACTTATACCTTTGTTCATTAAGTCTAAAACCCGTTGACTTCCAGATTCTAAGCCCCACGAAATTGTGCGAAAACCAGCATGATATGCTATATCAAATATTTCTTTCGTAAAGTGCTTTGAAAATCTGGCATATCCATAAAAATATGCCTTAATATCGCTAGTAATCAAAGATAAACTAAGTTTTTCGAGTCTCACTGGAGAAATCTCTTCATCATGTATTGTAAAATAATTACAATCATATTTGTTTTTTAAATACTTCACCAAGTTCACAATATTATTTATGTCAAACGTTTGATATTTCTGATAACTTTTATGATGAGAACAAAATGTACATTGTCGCCAAGAACATCCTCTTGATGTTTGTATAGGTAATACTCTAAATGGAGAAAAAAATTTATCTAACTGATATTTTGAGTAATCAGGAAAAGGTAATTTATTTAAATTAAAAACTGGCTTTTCTTTATTAAAACAAATTTCGCCTTTAGCATTGAGATAAATTAAATTTCCTATTGTATCTAAAGATTTATTATTTTCCAAACATTCTAAAAGCTCTATTAGGTTTTCTTCTCCAGGTCCAATCAATATATAATCACAATGTTCATTTTCTAAAATATCTCTTGCTATATCGGGGTTATTGATATAATGTGTTATTGGCCCACCGATAATAACAGGTATTTTTAAAAAATCTTTAATGTATTTTCGTAAATTTCGAGTAAAGTCATCAAAACTATGAACAGAGAAACCAACAGCAACTGGCATTAACTCTTTTATCTCTTTTTTATAACTATTTAAGAAAGCGAAATTATCATATCCCTCATTTTCAATAAAATATTTATATAAGGCTACTACATTTTTAAAAAATATTTCTAGATCCATTATTTTTTCAACTTGAAAATATGCTTGAATCCTTCTATTATAGTATTCTTCTACAAACTCTAACAGAGCGTTTGGACGTGAATTATCTGAAAAAAAATCGCTGAAATAATTTATAAATTTTTCTTCAATACCTTTACTTTTTACCAAGGAAAATAATGTACATATTTCGTCAAAACTATTTAGCATAATTTGTAAATATCTAGTTTGCCCTAACATTAAGTGAACAGTATAATCATTGGCTTTTAAAACTCCCATGAGACTTGCAATTCCAAGATCAGGGCGGTCAAGTAACTCTTCTAATTTCCAATCTTCAAATAATAAAAACATAAAAAATCCTCCCAGATTTGCTTTCTGTTATGTATTGTTAATTTAGCTTTTTTCTGGATATATTATAAATAATAACTTTTAAAGTCACTTTTAAATTATTAATTTTAACCAACTTTATTTTAGGTTTAGTCTATTTACATATAATGTAAATTTTATATCTTATTATACTTTACCACCACATTTGTATTCTACATATATGTATTAATTTCCTTTAAATATTGTAATTTTATTTTGAATTTTTATTTATCTACATATTAAAACTAAAAATACCCCCATCTCAAATTTAAATTTTTTACTCAAAATAAATCACCCCAAGGTAAACCTCTTATCCTAAATAATTTGATTTTTACTTCATAAAATTATTCCATCCACGACATACTATTATTTTTTTACCCAAAATAAAAATGTGGAAAAATAAGGAGATAACCTAAATCATGATAGATCTTGAGATTACCCCCTTTTTGACTACTGGCATCACCGATATAGACTTCCTTCTCTCCGATTTTAAAACTTTCTTCCACCAGTGCATAAACTACTTGTGGATCGACCACCACTCCTTCAGGCACAGGTTTTGGATGGGAGGTATCGCTTTAATCAATACCATATCTCCGGGACTGACCTACCTTTTCTACCCCTCCCAACTGTTAAACAATCCGATGAGTCTGATCTTTCACACTCATCTCATGATTTCGTTTATGTAAAACTACCTGATTGCTATCAAAACGTTTAGTCAGGTTTAATTTCATGGACAGAATAAAGATACCAAAATCTTATAAAGTCATCTCAATCTTCCTTTCTACTGTTTAACCCTTAGTTTTACTCTAAACCGTAAAAATATATGTACCCCTGAAAGCTAGATGAATTAATCTTCCTCTAAATCATTTTCATATAGCAGTGTAGAGCACAAAAAAAAGGCTGTTGACAAAAACTTTGTCAACAGCCTAAATCCAAAAGGAGTCTTTTTGTTCTAATCTTTAAATTATTTTTACCCTAGTATTTTAAATTCGTGGAGTATATCTGCTTGTTGAGGGATAATTCGCTTGGCAAACTCATGACTAATCATCTGAGCACGCTTGTTTTTGCTGATTGCTCTTTCGACCACACAAAATCTCTTTGAAATTGTGGAATTTTAATTAAACCTTGTTCAATATCATTCAATAAAGATGAAAACTTAAATGAATGTGGTTCAGGTTGATACATTATTTTTCCCTCTTTTCTCAATCTTTCGTTGACAACTGTCAATGTAAAATTAAAGATTCACCTGCTTTTATACAAAAATACTAATGTTATACCACAGACATAAGTCTGTTGAATAAGGAATCTATAAGATCTAAATCAACTAGAAATCAACCTCCAACAAATGTCCATTCTCTTTCAACCATTTCTTTGCTTTTATGTAGTTTGGAACTTGTATTGATAAAATATTCCAAAATTCTGGAGTGTGATTGGGTTCGATCAAATGAACTAATTCATGGACTATTAGATAATCAAGCACATACATAGGTGCTTTTATTATTCGCCAGTTAAAATTGATATTATTTTTAGTAATACATGATGCCCAACGATATCTCATTTCGGATATTTTTACTTCATTATACTCCACTCCAAGATTTCGAGCATACCTCTCAGCCTTAGGTTTAATCATTTGAATAGCACGTTCTTTATACCACTTTTTTAAAAAAGTATTAGCATCTTTTTGGTTAGATCTAGATATTAGAAAGCGTTGATTAAACTCTACACCGTCAATCTCATGATCTACCACTAAAAGTTGATAATTTCTGCCTAGATACATTAAAGTTTCACCTGACACAAATTCTTTTAAATCTGATACATTTGGATATTTTTGTGCATGGTTGACCTTCTCTTTGATCCATTGTTTTTTTGATTGAACGATCTCTTCAATCCTCTCTTCGGATAGACCTTCTGGTGCACGCACTATGACCTTCCGGTCTCTTTCTACGGAAATATTGAGTGTTTTTCGTTTGCTGTATATTATTTTATAATCTATTTTCATTAGTTTTTCACCCTATTATAATGTAATAATTAGTTTTAGCTAATTCCATAATCCGCGAAATTAGTTCCCGGTATTTCCTTCTCATATTTGGTAGTGTAGAAAACTCTTCTGACAACAATAGCTTTTGCAATTCTCCTTTTAATCTATTTTATGCAGCAGGACTATCCCAAAAGCCTTTGAGCTCAATCTCAGGTTTTACTATAATAAAAACATGCTGAGTTAAGCTTACATTCTGAGCAATCTGATCTTCCGTTAATTTTTCATTCCCGAATAATTCTTTATGAAAAATTCTGAAAAATGGCATCTGCTTTTTCCTATTCAACCCATAAGTTTCTTCTTTTTCTCTGTTCTTAATCTTTTCTCGTAACTTTTCCAATTCTTCGTAAATGCGTGTCCAATTCCCACTAAATTCCTCTAAAATCTGATCTACTGCTTCTGAGAAAGAAGAAAACAATTCAGGGTCTTCGTCAATATTTATATCTATATAATGACGAATAGCATGTTCAACCTCTGCCGCCTTTGTTTTTGATCTTGTTCTTGTATTAACATGTTTTTGAAAATCATCTGCAATTATTGAAATAGGGGCTACCTTTTGTTCAATTCCTCTGGATTTCAAATATTCATCGACAATTGCTAGCAATTTGGCTGGAATTCCTTTCATACTCAATCGGTCATCTCTAAAATGTTGTTTAGCTAATACATTAATTTCCGTGAAGGATTTCCAATCTTCAAAGAAATCTAATGCCTCTTTATGAGGAAGTATATTATTGAAACATTTTGTTAGTTCATGATATAACTTTATATACTCGAAACGAATATCTTCATCATAAAACATATCAAAAAAGGCGTCAATATCTGTTAGGTCTTCTAATTCATTTTTATTCAAAAAATCCCAAACAGCTTTATGAGCTTTGACTAATTCGTTTAATTCTGCATCATCATCAGATAGACAACCTAAAATCTCTTGTTGTTCTTTCTCTTCATAAGTGTCTAAAACTCTTTTTAGGTGGTATCCTACCCCTACATAATCTACGACAAACCCCTTTTCTTTTCCTTCTGGTCCTACTCGATTCACCCGAGCAATCGTTTGTAACAAGTTATGGCCTGTAATAACTCTATCAAGATACAATACCTGCTCAACTGGTGCATCAAAACCTGTTAATAACATATTGGTAACAATAATAATCCCTACATTACCATCTACCTCTTTATCTTTTTTTTCAAAAGGAAGTTTAAATCTTTTAATACTTTTTTAAAATGTCCTTGACAAAGGGTACAGATTACTAAAGGGTAGACTTTTTTTTAACTGTCCACTCTATAGGGTACATTATATTTACCAAAGGTATAGACTATATAAATAACCTTGAAAGCAGCATGCCGACACTTAAATTTTACAAAAAATATTTAAAAATAAAATTATATATTAAATAACCATTATTCATTCCCTCTATATTTAGAATTATTAGGGTTCAACTGCTTTGCATGGTTATCCACACTCGCCTTATAGGCAGCATTATTAAAATTTAACTGATTTACGTGATGATCCTGCTCTGCTTGACTTCTAAATTTTTTTTACTACTCATTAAATCATCTCCTTTGAATTTATATGCTCTCTTACTTTACATACTGCTTTCTTAATTGATTAACTACATTTGTATTAAAAAGTTTGATAAGCTAAAAAGAATGTTTATCTCTCCTTATCTAATAAATATAATATAGTCATTTAAAAATTTCTATTTAAATGATTATTAACTATTTAAATCTTAAAAACTTGATTCTCTTGTAATTTTTTAAATTTATGTACTATTTCTTCGACTTTTTTCTTTTGATGATCATCTTTAATTTTTGACAAAACTTGTTCTAGCCTATGGAACATTCCTCTATTCGTAAGCACTTGTAAAGCACTATCAGGATAATAATGTTTCGTTATATTTACTTCTTCTATATTACTGGTAACTATATCCCACATTTCATCATCATCTTTTCCCCAAACAGCCAAAGTATAAAACAAAAAATCAATATTTTCCTGATTTTTAATATCTATTTTTTTTATAATTTCCCCTAGGAGTTTTTTCATATTATTAGTAAATATCGAAATCATAAATGAACTCTGATCTATAGCTGACGCTTTATATGTATCAAAAGGGTCAATTCTATCCAACATTAATATTGCAAGTTCTTCTTCCCTAAGATACAAAATCATATCATATACATATGTATCGTACATCTTATTATTAATTTTTTTTACTAATAATTTCAACATATTTCCATCATTATTTATAACAGCCAAAGAAGATTCAGCAACTTGGTAGTAACAATCTTCTGCCAAAAAATATTTTTCCATATTTTCAAATTGATAATCTAAAAGTGCCTTCACAGTATCAATCTCGCCTTCATAAACATATTTCAAAAAAGCTGAATATTTAGCATCTGGAACCATATCAACTATAGTTCTTATTAGGTCTGGTTCTCTAGTATATATCGCTGATATAAAAGTTTTATCTACAAAAGGGCTAGCTCCATATTTTTTTAGTATTTTTAATGATTCAAAATCTCTTTCTTCAGCAGCAATACCTATTACTGTATTTCCATTTTTATCTAATAAATTTATATCGATCTCACCTTTTTTTAAAACTTTCTCTAAATCACTACGAGCATTTTTATAATTAGGTAAACGGTTTCTCAAAAGCACAATTTTGTGTGTTAAAAAATACCCATCCCAATGATCTGCATATCCTAAATATGGAATGAATAAAGCATCTTTAAAACTTCTTTTTACTTCTATGCTTTTATAATATATTTCTCCTATACCTGGTACTTTTTTTATTTCAATGTTTTTTTGCTTATTTTCATAGATTTCATTTTCAACATAATGAGTATGTATATTTGGATATTTTTTAATAATATCAATAAATTCATAAAAAGTCTTAGTAAAATAATTTAAAACCTGTCCATAATATGAATCTAAAAAATTCAATAAAAAATCATTATTTTTCTCACTAATTGCTTGACGATAACCTATATTTAGTCTGCGAAATTCATTTGAAATTTCTAATAAATCAACTTTATCAAAAAAAAGTTTTTTATAATTTCCGTTAAATTTTTCTGTTTCATGTGAAAAAGGTAGCTTCTTAATTTTACCATTGAGAAACTTTATAATATTTAGCATATAATCTGTATCTTTCTCTATATGAGCCCTTCTAATTTTATTTAAAATATCTTTCTTCTCTTTTAAATTATCAATAAGATAATTTAGAATCCACATCTCATCTTCATCCATAAAATCTATATACTTATTTATCAAATACTTCGTACTTAATGGTTTACCATATTCATTTTTTTGAAAATGCATTAGATAAAGATAAATAGCAATCTTAAACAATTGATTTTTACGAACTACTCCAATGCCTTGCTCATTCGTTTCTTCTTTATATAACCACGTTTTACCTTTATCCGAGATATATTTTTCTTTATCAATTTTCCCACATAGTCTTGGAACAGTTTGTCGATTCACTCCAGTTAAATTTGCAAATTCTGCATAAGTCCACATTAACTTATTTATCTCCTTCACTTTTTCTTTAGTATAAATATGTACAAGAGTGTACGTCAACCCTTTTTTCTATTTTTTTAAATAAATAAAATAAAAATTTATTTTATTTATCAGTCACATTTAAACAAAAAAAAGACTCCAGGGCCAACTCCCCCAAAGTCTCCTCAATCTAAATCCTTTTACTATTGACTCATTATCATTTTGCTAAAATAAAACTTTCTCAACACATTTGTCACCTACAAATACCAATACCCATTTTATTAGCTTTTTCTTTTCCTGCAACTCTTTTGCCTTGCTGTAATTTATGAGTTGATTCTTACCCTTCTCAATCATCTCTACAACTAATTGATCTCCTTTTTTCTCATAATCTTTCTTTTTTATATACTTTAACTCGATCAATCCCTCATAAATTTCTTTTTTATCATTCCGGCTGAAGAAGGCTATATCAATATATCCACCATTAGCTTCATACTCGCTTTTAACATAATAAAGTTTGCTTAGCATTAGATAAGTAATAAAGATCAATTTGACATATTTCTCATCAAAATTTAGATAATCTCGATTAGATAAGTCTTCTAAGGTTTGTTCAATCAACTGGATGAATGGGTCCAGATTACCGTTTAATGCAATTTGATCAATACTATTTTCGATCTCAAAAGTTTCTAATTTAGGTTCTATTGGTTCCATAAGCATTTGACTAAAGAAGTTAAAGTAGAGTTCTTTGATTACATAATTAGGTACTTTTAATTTGACCCGAGTTAATACTTCTTTTTCAATTGTTAAGAATCCCATATAAAATAATAATGAAAGAAAATCACTCGTTGTAAACTCTTTAGCCAGGCTAAATTCTCTAGTGATAGTTGTAATCTGAGGTTCACCCTTTAAAATTCTCTCCAAAATCTTATAATTCCGCTCTTTATTTTTCAGCGTAAAAAGTTTTTGCATTTTTGAGTAGTCACTAGATATATTAATATCAACTAGATCTTTGGGAGGCTTTTTAGTCTTTTGATAGGTATTTAGATAATATAAAATCATATCACTGTTAAATACTCTTTGCTCTACATCTTCATTGAATAAATAACCATTATAGTAATCTTTTAATTCTGGCATCAATTGTTTTACATCAGTCATATCTACAGTTGCTTCTAATAGTGATAAAACTTCTGACTCTGTAAAACCCATCATTTCATTTAGATTGGGGTCACGGGTTAGATTAGATGCTATATTAAATCCACTAGTCAAACTATCTAAAGTTATCGGGCTTACTCCTGTGACAAAAATCCGGTCAACAACCCCCATACCCGTTCCAGTCTTTAAAACTTCAAACCATTTACGAACAAAGCCAGTTTTACTTATTGTATCCGCAAATACTTCCACCTGAAAACTTAATAAATCATTGGCAAAATGATCATACTCATCTATCAATACATAAATCTTACCATCAATTAAATATTTTACTTCTGTTAGAAAAAAACTCAATAGATTTGCTGGCTCTTCTTCTAAAGGTAATTCAAACGTTAACTGATATTTTTTTTTAAAATCATTTATTCCATCCAATATTTTTCGCCTAAATCCACTTACTAAACTTTCACGTTCAGATGATTGAATACCTGAAAAATCAAATTTAAGAATATAATAGCTATTGGCATATGAAGTAGGATGATCTCCAATATATAAACCACTAAACAGTTGATCAAATTGAGCTTTAGTGTTAATATCATAATAACTGTCTAACATTGATAAAAAGAGACTTTTTCCAAACCTTCTAGGTCTTAAGAAAAAAACATAATCGTCCCCATAACTATCCAAAATTTCAATATACTTAGTCTTATCAATATATAAGAAGTCCTTTGATCTCATTTTTACATAATCACTAACTCCGTAAGGAATGATTTTTTTTATTTTCATCCAATACCACCTCCCAGAGATTGATGAAAAAATATTATCTCTATCTTATCATTATACCACATAAGGAAGAATTTTAATAACTTAAAAGAAAGATTCGCCAATTACTATTGAGTCATAATCCTTCAACCACTCACTCACAAATTTCAATAACATGCCCATCCAAATCATAAAACCTAACTACCTTCTCAACCTCAGCAATATTCTCTGTCCCAAAATATAACACAGCATTCTTACCTTTTTCATCATCTGATCTTTTTCTCTCCCCAAAAATAGCTTTTTCTGCATGATCAATTTGCCAGAGAGAAAAACCGCTATCAAATCCCACAGTTACTCCAAAATCACCAACAACTTTTTGACCAAGTATCTCCTCATAAAACTTCTTTGATTTGTCTATATCTTTTACAAGTAAAACTACCGACTTTAATTTAATATCCATCTTCTCTGCTCCTTTATCCCTATAAATTATTCAATCCTGCTTGATGCTCTTGTATTTCTGCAATATCTTCTGCCCATCTTTCTTTAAACTGACCAATTTTAACTATACTCTCTCCATTTACATAATAATGAATCAGCAATGCCTCATAAACATCTATGCAAAACTTTTCTTCTAGCAAATCCTCCAATATTTCAATTCCATATTTACTACCAATCCCTCTTAACTCATATGCCAAGTCATCAGGGTAAGTAATTTTACCTTGCTCCCAAGCCTTTATCATAAACTGAGCAACTTCATCATACGGTTGATGTCCTAAAACGCCCAGAAGATAAATAGTTCTAGTATCATCACCTTCCATTATAGCGCTGGTGATTACTTCAAAAGGAATATCTTTGATTTTAATTAAAGCTTCCTGAACAGTTTCACAGCTAACATCACTCAGCTTTTCATTAAGAATGTTAATCAGATATGGGATAGCTTTTTTTGAACGAAGTTGACCTAACGCTTTGATCGCTCTATCTATAGCAACAATATTCTCATCTACTTGCAATATTTCAATAAGTCTATCTTCATAATGCTCTCCTTTTTCAACAATTAAATCTACTACTTGATCAGATATCTCCTCACGATCATAACAGAACAACTCCCAAAGCTTGTTTGGATCTTCTTTCGCCTTTTCCACAGCTTCTTCATAATCAATTTCTTCTAAAGCAACTATTAATAATGACAATAGAAGAAAAATAAAAGTTTTTTGCTCTTTAGGCTTTAGCTTAAAGATGAATTTTTTATTAGCCAAAAGTTTCTGAATAACTACACTAATATAAAAATCCTCTGGTTTTAAACTAGATTGGTATGAAAGAATGTTATTGTCCTGAACTAGGTCTTTTTCTGCAACCCAATTAATAAAATCGTAACGTTCAGTATAAAGATACCTTATAGATTTAATAATTTTAAGGAAAGTAGTTTTAAAATTCCCCTTATCAAAATATGCAGAAAAATCAACAGATAAATCACGTAATATATTTATAGATGGATTCTTAGGCCAAAAATGATGCATATTATCTACAACAACTATAAATTTTTTCAGATATCTCCCGAATTTGTCTAAATAATCATAAAATTCATATGCATGGCATAGCCTTGATATTTTAAGCACTACAGTTTTAATAGTTCTTTCTTTATCTCTACTTTTATGGTCTAACTCAGACAATCTATCAATAATCTCAACTATTACATCAGGATTTTTATATTTTAGAAGATTTTCAATTATACTGCCTATTATAACATGATCCAATTCCATATTTCTAAATAGCGATAATAAAAGTTCATACCCTTCCTCGCTCTGAAGTTCTCCATAGGCCTCAACTAAAGTTAAAAAACTATTTATATCATTTTTTTTATTTGAAATCATTTTGGACAATTCTGTTCCCAATAACTCTAGATTATATTGTTTTTTTGCCAAAAGCTTCGCCAGATAGGCAGTTTTACCTAAATCTCTATCTTTGACGTTTGAAAAAGATCTGAATAATTCTTTTCCTGATAACTTCATGAAATTTTTATCTAAAAACTTTTGGACACTATATCTAATGCCTAGCGTTGTTTCATATTCGTACATCTTTAATGATATTTTAAAAGTCTCTGTATCTTCGGGATAGAAATTAATCAGATTTTCTAAAGCCCATTTTCTTACAACTTCTTCACTATGTTCGCAAAATCGAATGTAATCCTCATTTCCTTATCAAAATAAAAATCCATCTTATCTAAAACTTATCTGATAAAATGGATTTTAACTACATTGTGTATGATATCAGCTTAATTTTATTCACAAATTTCTATAACATGACCCTCTGGATCGTATAATCTAATTACTTTCTCTCCCCACTCTTCTTCTTTTACCGAATGGATCAAAGTAATATCTAATTGTAATAATTCTTTCTCAATTTCATCCATATTCTCTGTCCCAAAATATAACACAGCATTTTTACTTTCTTCATCATTTGAGCTACTTTTTCTTTCACCATAAATTGCTTTATCTGCTTGATCAACTTGCCAAATAGAAAAACCACTAGCAAATCCTACAGTTACGCCAAAATCCCCAACAATTTTTTGACCAAGTATTTCCTCGTAAATTTTTTTGACTTGTTTATATCTTTTACGAGTAATACTATCGACTTTAATTTAATCTCCATAATATCTCTTCTTTAACCTCATCATATGGTTGTTAGTCATCTTCCAAAACTACTCAAACCTTCCTACCGAGAGCCTGGTGTTGTATATTTAGAAAATGCTCAAATTCCTCTAAATCTTTTGGTAGTACCTCAAAAATTTTATAATCTGGCTCAATTTCATCTATAATTTCTTGGATGCTCTTATCTTTAAAAGGTATGTGATGATCTATCTTTTTAATGTGTGAGATAACAGCTATATATTGATCCCAGATTTTTTCGATTTTTTCAATCCTTTTTGCCTCGTTAGAATGATCCTGTTTTAAATAGTCACCTGCTATCGATGCATTTATATGTATACCTCGGATATATTTTTTTAATTCACCTAATTTATTAATCTGCGTTAAAATATAATCCGTTGCTTCTCTCTCGTTTTTTAAATCAAAATTAGTTATCATCAAATGTGCTAAATCAAGCATAAAGCCCTTATTCTTATACTGAATCAGTTCAAAAAATCTCTGTGTAAGCTCAGCATCCAAAAAATTCAACCCAGGCCACCATAAATTTTCAAAAAGAAGTGTAATACTTTCGTCCGAATCCTGAAAAGATTCATTTATAAGTTCAGCAGCAGCTTTTAATACATCCCAGTCATTATAAGTAAATTTCCACGAATAAGTATGTAAAATCTCAACATGGCTTACATGAAATACGACATATTTTACTTTTAACTTTTTAGCAATCTCAAACTCTTTTTTGTAATAATCAATAAGAACTTCAGGATCTAAACCTCCATAAAAATTATTAATATTCTCCTCAGTCTTAAACTGACGTAACAATCCTCGACGATCATTTTTCCAGAAATCTAACCACATCGGCCAATAGCAAAGGTGTAAACCATGCACTAAATTTTCAGGAATCTTTGATAGATCATAGTCGCCATGCATGATTAATTCTATACCATCAAGTTGATTCCTCTGGGTAAATTTTACGATTTCATTCCAATCGTTCTGAAACCATTCCAAATTTCTTTGTGAAGTTGATAAGTTCGTTAAAAACATCAGTTTTCCTCCGAATCATAATTGGTTTACTTCATCCTATTTTCTAGATACTTTTTTAATTTCCTTTCTGAAAAGGTAAATTTACTACTTGACACTCACAATATCAAATATTATTATTCACTAGTCAATCACATATACAACAAAAAAAAGACTTTAGAGCCAACTCTCCACCCGGAAGTCTACAACTCTACCCTCACCTCAGAATCTCACAAATCACTTTCTCTCAATAATCAAGAATCATCTTTCTAAACTTATACACATAAAATTATCCAAATCTACATATTCATCCTCCTCTTTTTACGAACTTGCACCCATATATCTTTTAA
>JAGMES010000099.1 GCA_023128035.1 Halanaerobiales bacterium
TTTAGCTGGACGAGTTCACTCTTCTAACTCTGCAAAACTCGTTTTATTCTCCATTTCCCTTGCTTATAAGCTATAACTATTACCAGCAATTCAACTAACTCAGCTACTAAATAACCAACCCAGATTATAGTTATTGGTAACTTGAATATGTATACAGCTATATAAAGAAACGGTATCTGAAACCCCCATCTTGAAATAACGCTGGATAGTAAAAATGGTAGATTATATCCTGAACCCGTAAATACAGTTGCCAGACCAAATAATATTCCTAATCCTATCATACCAGGCATAACAATCCTTAACATTCCTACCCCCATATTAATAACATTCGCTTCATCTACAAAAATGCCGAAGATTTCCTTAGAAAAAGCAAATACAATTATATTAACAAAAAGCATCATATACATTCCAATTTTGGCTGCCACCTTAGATGTCTTTTCGGCTCGTTCTATATTATTAACACCAAGATTCTGCCCTACAATCGTACTACCTCCCATACTAAAACCAAGTAATGGCATAAAAGCAAGTCCAAACAATCTATTTCCTATACCTGCTGTCGCTATAGCTGCTGTCCCATATAAAGCTACCATTTTTAATATAATAAACCCTGACATATTCCGAAATAGTGCTTCAACTCCGGCGGGAAGCCCGATAGTAATTAATTGTATATCTATTTTTTTATCTAATCTAAATAATCCTCTCAAAGAAATTTTGACATTGCTTTTACCAGAGAGAAGAAACCAAAAACCTAGCAGGAATGCTATAGTTATACTGATCACTGTAGCAAGAGCTGCTCCATAAACACCTAGCCCAAGCCCTGGAATACCGATAAACGGCACCTTTTCAAAGATAAATATTGGATCCAATATTAGATTTAAAAGCGCAGATGTAAACATAATGTACATAGGCTTCTTTGCATCCCCTATACATCTAAGAGCAGTATTTACAGAAAATGAAGAAAACATAAGCGGTAAAAAGAATATTCGTAGATATCCGTAATCTAGAGCATACTTATATACCAGTGGATCAGTGCTAAAAAACTTTATAAGCGGCTTTAAAGTTAAAAAGAGTAATACTCCCGCTAATATAGCTACCAATGCCTTAAAAGTCAATGTTTGTTCTATTACTCTTTTTGTTTTCTCCTTGTTATTCGCTCCATAGCTTTGAGAGATCAAAGAAACTGAGCTAGTACCAATAATTTCATTTAAAACTTCTACCACCCAAAATATCGTAGCAAATACTGTAACGGCAGCAACCGCTTTACCAGATATCCGCCCTATCCATATCATATCTACAACATCATATAATGTTTGTGCCATAAAACCTAGCATTGTCGGAATAGACACATATACTAAATTTTTTGTTATGCTGCCTTGTGTTAGATCTCGTTGCATAAAAACCTCCTTGAAAAATTAATTCACTCATATTATCTATTCATTATAAAATAATATTTTCCTTTAATAATTACTTTAAACTCCACTTTTGCTGTTGATTTTATTGCAAATAAATATATAATTAAACATAGAAGAATAATGTCATTCACTGACATGAAGTCGAGGGAAGAACTTGTGACTAAATTTTATTTTTTGGAGGTTATTATGATAAAAATTATATCTGATTCAACATGTGATTTATCTCAGGAAATAGTTGAAAAATATGATATTAGCTTAGCACCTTTAACCATTAATATAGAAGGGACGGTGTACAAGGATAGAATAGATATTACGCCTGATGAATTCTACACTATTATTGAGAACTTAGCTAAAGAACCAACCACTGCAATGCCAAGTCCAACTGAATATTCAAATATAATAAATCAAGCAATTCAAGATGGTTACACAGAGATACTATGTATTTGTATGTCCAGCGGTACAAGTGCTGCTTATCAATCTGCTGTAATCGCTAAGGATTATTTCTTTGAGAAAAATCCAAACTCAACTATTAAGATTTATGTTGTAGATTCAAAAGGCATGAGTCACGGTAGCGGGTGGTTAATACTTAAAAGTGCTCGATTAAGAGAGCAAGGTGCTACATTTAAAGAATTAATAGAATTTAATGAGACATATAAAACAAATGTAAAGCATTTTCTTTCTGTAGATGATTTAGATCATTTAGTCAAAAGTGGCAGACTTACTAATAGTAGTGCTTTTATAGGTAAAATTCTAAAGGTTAAGCCGATAATGTCAATGAAAAAAGGAAAAGGAGCAATTGTTGCTAAAGAGAGAGGACGCAAAAAGATACTTAAACATTACGTTGATGAGTTTATTAAGAGAAACGATAGGGATATTACGGATTTTATCATAATTGGGTATACCTCAGATATAAAGATTGCAGAAAATTTAAAAAATAAAATTATAAATGAGACAGATTTTACAGGTGAAATATTTATTATGCAAATGGGTGTTGCAGTTGGAACTCATGTTGGATTGGGTGCTATTTCTATGTACTTCATTGAAAAAGGCCAAAAGAAAGACAATTTATTAATAAACGAAGTTCATGGGCTTATTAAAAAGAAAAATGAATTATTAGAAAAAATAAAGCATTATAAATAAACATCTAGATAATATAGCACGGTGCCATAATTGTACTTATGACACCGTGTCTTTAGTCTTACAAATAATTCACGAGTATAATCAAAATCGTCACCATCACGCCATAATTCCGTTTCTGAATCTCCTTTTGTGATATTCCATGTTTTTTTTTCGTTTATATAAAATACCGGTGAAGCTGTGCTAACCCATGTCTTATAAGAATTAGAACATCTCTTTCTAGTCTCAATTCGTACCACATGAACCATAAACCATAGTTCATTACCTCTACGCTGTACAGAACAAAGTCGTAAACTTTTTAAGAAAGAAAGTTTCTCGTTTAATTCAAAATCACTTTTTCGTTTTATTAAAGCGTTATCTAAATCAGTTAAAGTATTAGCCAATGTTTGCTGGCAAAAAATAAATACAAATAAGCAAATCAAGATAGTTATGTGGACTTGAACCTTTCTCGTTTTAAATCCCTCTTATATATAAAATATTTATATATAAGTTATTCGACCTAATTTTTGGATATTCCTTTTTTGTGATAATAAAAATCAGTCATTTTTACTCAGCTCAACCATATCAAAATAAGATTGATCAAAGAATCAATTTCTTTGATCTTTTAAATTTAATACTGAATAATAGAAATCCAATAACAACAGCAGATAGAGCAAATAGAAGAATCCTTGTTTCTTATATAAAAGTGAAACGACCAGCATAATACTAGTCGTTTTTGTTTTGAGAAGCAAGAGTAAATCTTTACCCCTGAGCAATATTTTGATTATTTTTTCTGCTTTCTAAATACTCATGTAATTCAATTTGAAGTTCTTCAGAACGTTTAAATATAACAATTGGATCAGCTTTTTTTAAGCTAACGGTTATAGTGTCTAGTTTATCTTCAGAATCAAAATAATAGAAAAATACTCCTTCGCCTTCATCTTCAATATCGCATTTTAATTCACAAATAATTCCTTGATCTCCCTTATAATAATTAATATATTCGTAGTTCGGCAACTTAATATTATCTAGTAAATTATACGGAGTAACAATAGGAGAAAATAGTAAGTCATAAATTTGTTTAAATTTATCCATTGAATAATCACCTCTTCATGGCTATTATACATGTTTTTTAGGAAATATTCAAATAACTCTCTAAAACTTTTTCAACATACTTTTTAACTTCAGGAATGTATTGATAAGCGTTATCATAGTCTATGTCAGACCAGTCACTTCTTGGTTTATTAATCTTATAGCGCAGGTTTTCATTGAAGTATATAGCTAACATAGCAGCATTGTTTTTATCATCTTGAGTGATCCAACTATATCTACCCCTAAATAACTTGCACTTTTTTAAGTTATTAGATTCATTTTTTATGTCATATCTTACTAATAATTCAGGAACGAGTTCTGAACGAATTATTCTATCTATTCCCTTATATTTTCTAGTGAAAAATGCATCAGGACGTTTTATAGATGATGGGCTACTTTTAATTTGTTTTAAAAATTTCTTTGCTTCGTCTTCGTCAATATTATATAAAGATTTTAAGTGATTAATCATCTCTAAGTCTTTAGCATAATTTTCATCTCGTTGTCTAATAAGATTCGTAGTCAAGAAAGTATCCCCGATAATTGTACCGTTTCCTATTTCATTGACTTGCCCAATGCTTTTATCGTAATCATTAATTTTACCCTTAGACTTTGTTTTTTTAGTTTTATCGCCAACATGAATACCAGATCCAGAAGTGCCTTCATCCTTATCCATAAAGTCTTTTATTATTATAGCTTCTTCCATTTGGTTTTTATAATATTCCCAGAATTCATCTAAGAACAAGTCTTTATGAGAGACTATTTCACCAATGTTATCCTCGGGTCGTTTTCCTTCATCAAAAGGAATTATACGCAAAATGCGACCTATAAATTGTGCATAAGGCAAAGCATTCCTAAAAGGTCTAAATATAGCTGCAACTGATAAATAAGGATGATCATAACCTTCTCCTAACATTGCAACATGTACAACAACTTTTACTCGATGATTTTCAATATCTTTAAGAGTATTTTTTTTATCTGCTTTTTTAAGTTCACTATGAACAATAGCTGTGGGATAACCTTTTGATTCGTAGAGGTCTTTGATTTGTTTTGCATGATATATGCTACAAGCTACTGCAATGATTTTATGGTGAACTTCATTACCATCAGAAAGTTTTTCTTCTAATTTATTAATACTAATGTCTACAATTTTTTCTGAACATTCTAAAGAATATGCCACTGATCTACTTATCCATTCTTTTGGCTTAAGATTCATAGATAAAATTTCGTCTTTAGTATATTTGATAGCATCATTCTCGTCAATTGTAAAGTAAAGTTCGTCAGGTACATATGTAAAGTTATTTAAAGATTTTACATAATTAGCAGCCATTGCTTGACTTAATTTAAAAGTAAAAACTGGTTTTCCCCAGATAGCTACGTTATCAGAGCGAGTTGGTGTCCCTGTTAATTTTACAACTTTAGCGGAAGAAAAATATTGTACTGTATCAACCCAAGTATCTGCGACTGAATGATGCGCTTCGTCAATAATGATCATATCAAAAAAATCAGGTGGTACTCTCTTTATTAAAGAAGATTGTAAACGCTTTTGAAGTTTTTGAATATTAACAATTACAACACTTGCTGCTTCAAGCCATTCTTGTCTTGTAGATCTTCCCCCAAATTCTATTAGGCAAGGAAGATCGTCGTATTTATCAAAGACATTTCTCATTAACCAAAAATTACCCGGGTGGTCAGGATCTAAAGAATCTAATACGGCATCTTTTATAACAATTTGAGGGGTGATAATTAAAGTACGTCCTTTGCAAATATGAAAAGGGAGCAACCCCATAAGACCTGTTTTACCTACACCAGTAGGAAGTATAACAACTGCATCTTGGGTGTTTTGCTTAACTACAAAATGATCATAAACGCTGGCGTAAGCATCAATTTGTGGTTCTCTAAGCTCTTCATTATCATAGATTAAAGGTTCAGCAGTTAAAAAATAATTTGGATTATACGGTAATTCCAAAAAAACAACCTCCTTCTATTACGTAATAAAAGTTTTTAAAAAAATTCACCTCTCTTTTTTCAGAAAATTAGCACAACGCATTTACTTAGACATTACACTTCAATTAACCTTTGAAAAATTAATAAAAATGTTATAATTTAATGAATTCATGTTTTCACCTTCTTGTCAGAATTTATGTTACATGAAAATAATAATTTTCTGCTTTATTTTCTTAATTGGTTATTATTATATTTATTATACATGACAAAATTAATTTTTTCAACATTATTTTTAATTTAGTATATTTTTTAGTAAAAATAATAAAAAGAACTCCCTTTTGGTTAGATAAAATCCATCCAAAAAAGGAGTTCTCTATTCATCAAAAATTCATGTTTCCTACCACACATTCAATATAAAAAACTTCAAATACAGTGATTCCTCATGATTCCAAAGATACGGATGATCTTTAGCCTGTGTTCTATATTCTACTTCTCGAATAGTTTTCTTTCCGTCAAAAGCTGCTTCCTGAAGCATCTCTCTAAATAATTGAGGATACATATAATGAGAACAGGATGCTGTCACTAAAAAACCACCTGGTTTTACAAGCTTAAATCCCCGTAAATTTATTTCCTTATAACCTCTATATGCACTTTTGATTTTTCTAGCTGACTTAGTAAAGGCAGGAGGGTCTAGGATCACCACATCAAATTGTTTACCTTCTTTTTCATACTCTCTCAGCAAATCAAATGCATTGGCACAAACAAAATCAATTTTTCCCTCCATATTATTTAAAACCACATTTTTCTTAGCGGTTTCTATGGCACGTTCTGAAATGTCAACAGCTGTTACATGTTTTGCTCCAAAATATGCAGCATGGAGAGCAAAGGAACCCGTGTGACAAAAACAATCCAATACAGTTGCATCTTTCACTATATCTTTAATAGCCAAACGATTCTCTCTCTGATCCAAAAAATAACCCGTTTTCTGACCATTTTCAATATCTACAAACATTTTCACACCATTTTCATTGATAATGGTATGAGGTTCAAAGCTTCCCTTTAAAAATCCTTTTCTTTCTTCTAATCCTTCTAGTAATCTAACCGTATTATCATTTCTCTCGTAAATTCCTTCTGGTTCAATTATTTCGTCTAAAATTTTAATAATTATATCTTTGTATTTGTCAATACCATAAGTCAGTATCTGAACAGAAAGATAATTATTAAATTTATCTACTACTAGACCAGGTAATTCATCTGCTTCCCCAAAAATCACCCTACAGCTATCTATATCAACAACTTTTTTTCTATACTCCCAAGCTCTTTTTATTCTTCTTCTAAAAAATTCTTCATTAATTTCTTCAGATTTATCTCTCGTCAAAATCCTAATTATAATAAGAGATTTAGGATTGATATAACCTTTTCCAATAAATTTTTCTTTAGGATTATAGACTTCTACAATATCACCTTGAATATATTCCCCTACTATTTTATCTATTTCATTTTTATAAACCCAGGGATGTCCTTTCTCTACTCTCTTCTTTATATTTTTCCTTAAGTACACTTTTGCCATAAACCTACTTCCTTTCTGGCATCAATATTATCTGTTATCTAGATTATACATGCTGTGAATATTATACCACAAAAAAACCAAAACAATAAAGCAAGTCTTGCTTATAGTGAATAAAAACAAACTGCCCAGATATGATATCTGAGCAGTCAGTCATTTGAACAAATTATTCTTGAATATTCTAGCAAGAAATTTCTCTGTTAGTCGTTTTTAAGTTTTCTCGTTTAAACACCCCATAATATGCAATAAATGCTGCCGCCAAATATGCTACGGTTTTTGGAATCATAAGCGCTCCAATAATAGGAGTTTTATGTGCAAATAATACAACTGGAGTATAAAAACCAAACGAAATTAAAATCATAATACCAATCCACTTAAATGTTTTATCTTTTGCTTTTAAGGCACTACTTAAAATGAGATAATCAGCACCCAATCCTAAAATCCAGAAAGGTATATTTCTATATATTGCCCAATCAAACGGTGCACTCATACTTCCCCATTGATTACCTGGTAATGCTAAAATTATTAATCTAATCAGTGCACAACCAAATAATAAATAAGTAAAGTTATTAAATTTCTTATCAAAACGAAGCTTCCAAACAATTATAAAAAAACAATAGAATATTGTAAGTGTCACGGAAGTTGCAAATTTACCCATTCCCACAAATAAAGCATTAGCTGCAATTCCACCTTTTAAATATGCTATCACTCTAAAACCAACATGACCAGTATCACCTATTGCTAATAAAGCAAAAGTCCATGCAACTGTTTTAGTAAATCTTATATTCTTTGAATCTAAACTATTAAACATTTTATATACAAGACCCCATAAAAAAACCATATAAGCAATATTAAATACCATTTCAAAAATATCTTTTATCTCCATATTTATCATCACTCTCTCTCCTTTTCTTTTATCTGCATCAAAGATGCCTTGATTTCCTTTAAACCTTCAATCATTTCCTCTACCCGATTATCAGAAAGCCCTGCTACCACACTTCCGATCTCCTGTCTCACTTTCATTCTAATTTGTTGCATTTGCTCAATGGCTGTTTCTGTTAAATAAATACGCAAAATTCGCTGATCAGAAGGATCTGGTCTTTTTTCAACCCACCCTTGTTGACTGAGCTCCACTATAGTCTTAGAAACGTGTGATTTAGCAATACTTGCTCTCCGGGCAATTTCACTGATTATAATACCAGGATTCCGCTTGATCTGTCCGATAATGAGCATAGTTGAGATAGTGAAATTATACTCCATGAACACTTTTCTCATATGTTCCTCAAACCCTTTATTCACTTCATGGAGCAAATCTAACAATATTTCTTGTTGTAATGACGTAACACTCACCCCCTCATTATTAACAAAGTAATTCTTATAAAATAATAATTGTTCTATAAAGAACGTTCTTTATAGAACAATTATACACCCTATTATCAAAACCGTCAAGTCCTTCGAGACTATCTTAATAATCAAATGAATTAATATCCAAAATCGCCTAAATAAAAAACAAGCATAGATATTTTATCTATGCTTGTTTTTTACTCTAAAGTAACCAGAGAGTTAATTTTTTTAATTAAATTTTTCATCACTCAGCTAACTCTAAAGCTATTTCTATCATATCAGTAAATGTTTTTTCTCTTTCTTCAGAAGTAGTAAGTTCACCAGATACTAAAGAATCACTCACTGTTAAGATCGATAAAGCATTTACTTTAAATTTTGCAGCTAAAGTGTACAGTTCCGCTGTTTCCATTTCTACAGCCAATACTCCAAATTTGCTCCAAAGTTTCCAAGCCTCTGTGTCATCATTGTAGAAAAGATCAGCACTAAAAACATTCCCCGCCTTTACATTAACCCCTTTGCTTATCGCTACATCATATGCCTTTTTAAGAAGTTTAAAACTTGCAGTAGGAGCATAATCTTTTCCATTAAATCTCAACTCATTTAGCTTAGAATCAGTTGATGCACTCATTGCCAAAATAATATCTCGCACTTTTACATCTTCCTGCATACCACCACAGGAACCCACTCTTATTAAATTTTCTACACCATAACTAGAAATTAATTCATTTACGTAAATCGAAAGAGAAGGTAAGCCCATACCGGTTCCTTGAACCGAAACTCTTTTACCTTTATAAGTACCTGTAAAACCATACATTCCTCTTACTTTGTTGTAGCAAACATAATCTTCTAGAAAATTTTCAGCAATAAACTTTGCTCTAAGAGGATCTCCAGGTAACAATATCGTCTTTGCGATTTCACCTTGTTTTGCTTCAATATGAATACTCATTTTCAAACCCCCCCACTTAAAGAATGTTTTCCATTTCAAAATCGTTGATAAAAAAGAACAAGTATATAAACTATTAGCTAAAACTTTAAGATTTCCTTCTTGCGGTTGATATTTTATCGTTTAAATGTTATATCAGTCCTCTGTACATAAATTCCATTACAACTTCAACAAATTAACTATAATGCTTCTCCAAAATTTCAACAATTCGCTCCAGATACCCATTCATTTTCTCAAATTGATTAGAAATATTTTCTAACACCTTTTCTTTTTCACCGCTTACATAAGATTCTTCCATGAAACACGAGATAGATTGGTCTAAAATTTGAGCTATTTTATTTATTTTAGCTACAGGCAAAGGTTTATCTCCTGATTCATAGTACGAATAAGCAGGTTGACTAATACCCAATAGTTTAGCCATCTCTCCCTGAGTATGTCCTGCCTCCTTACGGGCCAGAGCAATTCGTTTCTTAATAGTTTGTAAATCATTTTGACACATTGTATTCTCCTCCTTTGATGTAATATAACTATATATAAGTATTTATAACCTTATTATAACTTACAGAAAAACAATTGTCAACACTCTATTTCTGGTGGTTTAACCTTCAGTAGTTCCTATGAAATTACCACTAACAATTATACGGTTCACCGTGCTTATCTAAATAGAAAATTTTTAAATGAACAGTTTTTCACTCCTTCGTATTATATAAATCCAATAGAATAATATATCTCTCACCAGCAAACAATAATAACAGGTGGTGATAATATGAAATGGTTTACTGGTCATAAAATAATCAAAGATCAGGATGGTTATATAGTTGTATTATTTTTGGATCAACAATTAAGTGAATTTTCACAAGAATTTTATGAAACACAAAAAGGAAAAGAAGAAAACTTAAAAAAAGGAATCCAAGAATATATTGCAGAGAAGTTACCGATTCTTAAAGTAAAGACAGTTAAGATTATGCTTGGTTCATTACTAATAGCTTCACTTCCTTTGAGTTCTATTAATGCTTCAGCTAGCACAGCCCTCAATAGAAACCAGGTACAAGCTTATACGACTACATATACAGTTAAATCTGGTGATACCCTTTTCAAAATTGCAAACAAATTCGACACAACCGTTGCTCAATTAAAATCAATCAATGGATTAACCGGTAATCTAATCTACATAGGACAACTATTAAAGATTTCACCACAGCAACAAGATACTTATACTGTGAAGCCAGGAGATTCGTTATTTAATATTGCAAACCAATTTGGCACAACAGTCGCTCAATTAAAATCAATCAATGGATTAACCAGTAATCTAATCTATGTAGGGCAGCACTTAAAAATTTCAAAACAACAACAGAGTACATATATTGTGAAGCCAGGAGACACATTATTTAATATTGCAAGACAATACAATATAACGATCGAACAATTGAAGATTGTCAACTTAGTAACCAATAATACGATTTATATTGGACAAACTTTACGTATTCCAAATAAAGATAACATCATTCCGTCTAACCCACGCAATGCTTTAGTATTAGTGAATAAAAAAAATAACCTACCTTCAGATTATGTTCCAGAAAATCTTGTGGTACCAAATGTTCCATTTCCTTTTAAAGAATTTAATCCTAAAAAATTGATGAGGCAAGATGCTGCATTAGCTCTTGAAGAACTGTTTGGAAAAGCAAAGCAGAATAACATTGACTTGTATGCCACTTCTGGTTATCGTTCATATGAACGTCAAGAAGCAATATTTACTGCAAATGTTATGACATATGGAACGGAAAGAGCCAATCAATTTAGTGCCAAACCAGGAGAAAGTGAGCATCAAACTGGACTTGCAATGGATGTGACCAGTCCAACAGTAAATTTCCATTTAACACAATATTTTGGAGAAACAAAAGAAGGAAAATGGCTTGAAGAGAATGCTCATCAATTTGGATTTATTATACGTTATTTAAAAGGAAAAGAGCACATTACAGGATATCAATATGAACCATGGCATCTTCGTTATGTTGGGATAGAGAATGCAAAAAAGATTGCGTATCAAAACATAACATTAGAAGAATACTTAAGTTAAACTTAAAAAGACTCTCAAGAAAATTCCTTGAGAGTCTTTTTTGTCTTCATTCCGCTAGTCTATATTATCATTTACATACTTCACAATATTATCAACTTGATTATCCTTTAATCCTAAGTCATAAGAGAAATTTTAACATATTTATTTTGATGTCTCTATGATAAACTCCTTCTTCTAAGGAAAATCCTAAATCACTCAAGCAATGATTTATTCTATCAGCAAATTCTCTCCGATTCATCCCTTCTGATGGAATGAAAAGGAAATATCAAGAAAGCCCTGAGTATGTAAAATTTACACATTCATCAGGGCTTTTTCTTAATAAGTTTTCCTCATCTAAAAATAAAAGGTATATGCACATTTACACATACCTTTTATTCTTAGAAATTTTCTCGATTGCCTGTTTCCATATAAATTACTCTCTCACAAATATTTGTTGCATGATCAGCAATTCTTTCAAGATAACGACCAACAAACAATAAATAAGTTGCTTGATTTATTATAGTTGGATCAGCCATCATAAATGTCAGCAATTCGCGAAATATTTGATCATTCAAAATATCTACTTCTTCATCCTGTTTAGCTGTCTCTCGTGCTAAATTTGGGTCTTGATTAACAAAAGCATTTAAACTCTGGTGTACCATTAACCGAGCTAAATCTGCCATGCGAGGAATATCAATTAATGGTTTGATTAAAGGTTCTTCCCCAATCTTCTGCACAATCCGAGCAATATTACAGGCATTATCACCGATTCTTTCTAAATCCGTAATGATCTTAGTAATCATTCCAATAGTACGCAAATCTTTAGCAACTGGTTGCTGAAGAGCAATTAAGCGAATACACTTCTCTTCAATCTTTACTTCATACTCGTCAATTCGCTCATCTTCTTCATTAACAAGTTTTGCAACCTCCAAATTTTGCTCAGCTAATGCTTTAACTGCTTTATGAATAGCTTCTTCCACATATGAACCCATTTTTAGCATTTCTTCTTTTAATGCTTTGAGTTCTTCATCAAAACTTCTACGTGGCACTATACTCACTCCTTCCCACATGTCCACTTTATTTACAGGTTCTTGATCTTTTGCCATAAATCTATTCACCTGCTTTATAAACATTATATCACATTCTCTACGTTTTTTTAACCTTTTCTTAACATTTTTATCCAAAACGACCAGTAATGTAATCCTCAGTTCTCTGATCTGCTGGTCTTTCAAAAATCACCCCCGTCTCGTTATATTCTACAATCTCTCCCATTAAGAAAAAAGCTGTATAATCAGAAACACGAGCTGCTTGCTGCATGTTATGGGTTACAATTACTATTGTATAGTTCTCACGTAAAATATCAATCAATTCTTCTATTCTTCCAGTAGCAATAGGGTCTAAAGCAGATGCAGGTTCATCCATTAAAATAATCTCTGGTTTTACTGCTAAAGCTCTTGCAATACACAATCTCTGTTGCTGACCACCAGAAAGACCTATAGCAGAATCATGTAGACGATCTTTCACCTCATCCCATAGCGCACTAGCTTTTAAACTTTCTTCCACAATTCCATCCAATTCATCTCGTTTTTTGATACCATGAATACGTGGACCATAAGCTATATTGTCGTAAACTGATTTTGGAAATGGATTGGGACGTTGAAAAACCATACCCACACGTTTTCTAAGATCGACTATATCTATATCTTTCTGATATATATCCTGACCATCAATTGCTATATTTCCTTTTACACTTGCTCCTTCGATCAGATCATTCATCCGATTTATCGTTCTAAGAAAAGTTGATTTACCACAACCAGACGGACCGATCAATGCAGTAACACGATTTTTATAGGCATCAAGTGAGATATTTTTCAAAGCATGAAAACTACCATAGTAAAAATTTAAATTTGACACTTTAATTTTTGTTATTCCATTATTAGAGATGTTCATTTTATTCCACCACCTTCAATTTGTTTAACACCTTATTTAAATCTCTTCCTAAATCTATACCGAATAATAATAGCAATTAAATTCATTAGTAAAACTAGTGTAATCAATACAAGAGCTGTACCATATGCTAGGGGCCGTACTTGCATAATCGAGTGATGCTGAGTAGACATAACATATAGATGATATGGTAATGCCATAAACTGACTCTTGATACTGTTGGGCAAAAATGGTAAGAAGAAAGCAGCACCTGTAAAAATAATTGGTGCAGTTTCTCCAGTAGCCCTGGAAAGTCCTAGAATCGCTCCTGTCATCATGCCTGGAGTTGCTGAGGGTAAAACATTAGTCTTAATGGTCTGCCACTTAGTAGCCCCCAGAGCTAGTGCTCCTTCTCTGTATGACTTTGGTACTGTCTTCAAAGCTTCCTCACTTGCAGTGATTACTACAGGCAAAGTCATCAATCCCAATGTCATTCCTGCAGAGAGAAGAGAAAAACCAAACTTCAAAGACTCAACAAATACTGCTACTCCAAATAAACCATATACTATTGAAGGAACCCCTGAAAGATTCCTAATCGCCATACGAATAATACGAGTAAGCCTACCCTGCTTTGCATATTCAGTTAGATAAATCGCGGCAGAGATCCCTACAGGGATAGCCAGTAATGCGGTTATAAAAGTTACATAAATAGTTCCAACAATCGCAGGAAAGATTCCACCTTCAGTCATTCGATTCTTAGGAGCTTTAGTTAAAAACTCCCAACTGATGACACCAAACCCTTTTGAAAAAATATCAAATAAAATTATACCCAAAATAGCTACCACTACTATCATAGCAAATCTTAATAACCCAAAACCGATTTTTTCATTTACTTCACGCATATCCTTTTTTCCCAACTTACTCCACCTCCTGATACTTTTGAAGAATAAGATCAGAAAATAAATTCACCACAAAAGTCATCATAAATAATACTAGACCAATTGCAAAAAGAGAATGAAAATGAGTAGAATAATACGGTACTTCCCCTAATTCAATAGCAATCGTTGAAGTCATTGTCCGTACTGAAAAAGTAAATCCTTTAGGAAATGCTGGTGCGTTCCCTGTTGCCATTAAAACTGTCATCGTTTCTCCAATGGCCCGACCCATACCTAACATAACTGATGCTATAATCCCAGAAAGAGCAGCAGGAATCGTAACTGTAATCAATGTTTGCCAGCGATTTGCTCCTAAAGCTAAAGAAGCTTTTTTATATTCAATCGGTACCGAGGAAATAGCATCCTCTGATATTGAAATTATCGTAGGTAGTGCCATGATACTTAATAGAAGAGAACCATTAATTCCATTTAAGCCGTTTGTAGTTCCAAAAATTTTAGCAATCACAGGTCCAAGAACTACAATTCCGATAAAACCAATTACTACAGAAGGAATACCTGCTAGAATTTCTACAATTGGTTTAACTACTTCCCGAAATCTAGGTGAAGCAACTTCGGCTAAATAAGCCGCACAACCAATACCTAATGGAACTGCAATAACCATCGCCCCAAAAGTCACCATCAGTGTACTAACAACCATAGAAAGTATTCCATATTCTGCTCCATTCCAACCTGTAGGATTCCAGGTCTTCGTTCCTAAAAACTCTTTAAGACTAATTTCTTTAAAAAAAGGTATAGCATTGATTAACAATAAATAAAATATTCCCAACAATACAAAAATCGCTAGGAGTCCATTAACTAAAAAGAAATATTTAATACATGTTTCTTTCCAATTTTTTAATTGCCTTGCACGCTTTCGCGCAACAAAACTAGTCTCATAACTAACCACGTAAAATCCCTCCTTTTTTATTAATCTGCAAGCAGCTTTTGTTAACAACTTTCGGAAGGACTTTTAACTCCAACCACAGAAAATCTTATAAAAGTATCTACTCTGACTTGCAGAAGATTGGGAACATAAACCCTTCCAAAAATGTTGTTAAACATGGGGAAAAACCTGACTTTTGGGAAGGATCAGGCCTTTCCTGATAGTGGTAGTTGGGTTTATCAGGGAAAATATTTATAAACTTATCTTTTGAGATAAGACCCCCAC